>CBFDCK010000068.1:0-15739 GCA_965603285.1 uncultured bacterium | reverse complement strand
TCTGCAAGAGCATCTCGGACAGGAAGCCATTCTCGAAGGGGATATTGGCATTGTATCCATTATAGCCGGTCGAGCCTTCGGTGATGCAGGCCATATTGTTGGAGTGATGATTGCGCCCGGTCAGGATGCAGGCGCGGGTGGGCGAGCACAGCGCGGTGGTATGCATATTGCTGTAACGCACCCCGCCTTCTGCCAGGCTATCCAGGTTGGGTGTGGCTATCGGGCTGCCGTAACTGCCAAGATGCCCAAAGCCGGTGTCATCCAGGACGATGAACAATACATTGGGCGCGCCTTCTTTGGCACGAGGCGGTTCTGGCCAGGCTGGCTCGGATTGGTCGTACGTGCGTCCGACAACGCCGTTGAAAGCAGTTCCCGGGTTTATATTCTTTCAAAGTCATTTTTTTCTCCATATATGTTTTGTATTTTCTCAAAACTGACGATGCTGATCCACTCCGCTTACGCTTCGGGATGTAATGCGAAGCACCGTTAGTCAAAATTATGCTACTTCATCTGTTCGATTTTTGGTGGTATCCAGCTGCCGTCGAGAATCGCTTCTTCTCCCCAATAGCAGCGGATATAAAGCGAGAACGTTCCTTCAGGCGCCGGCAGCCAGTTTGTTTCCTTATCCTCGCCGGGGGACTTAGCGCTTGCATACAGGGTCAGCGAGCCATCGGGGTTGTATTTGAAATTCTTGTTTTTGGTGCCCAGTGAGTAGCGGTTGCAATCGTTAACTTCAAAGAGGTGATACTTATTGTAAATGGTTATAGACCAGAAACCATTGACCGGCGGAAGTTGCCCCTCTGGGAAGGTCGCCGCGTAGAGGTTCTTTCCTTCAAGTTGGATGCCCCGGGAGTCGGTATCGGTATAGAAGTATTGAGTCTCGCTGGGTCGGTTGTCGAACATATTCGAGCGGGCCGTGCTGGTGCGCATCAAATAATCAAACCCCCACTGAGCATTATTGGCGGAGCGGTTCCAGCCATTGCCGGCGGTAATGCCATTATGCTTCCAGAGGAAAAGTGGGTCAACCACTTCCTGCTCGGTCTCAACGGCAGCCTCAACCAGGGCCTGCTTGACTTCAGGATCTTTTTTGGCCGCCTCGAGAATCTGGCGGATGCTAGCATAGAGCGCTTCCTCACCGGGAAGCGGCGGCACCGCATCCATAACCCCGGGGAGTTGATCGAAGAATACTTCAGGAACGACCCATTTACTCTCACCTTCGACCTCAGGAGTTGGAAAAGAAGGAACATCGTTCCAATCCTTGATCTTCATCTCCCCATCAAACTCCGTCAGAGGATAGGCGTTGATTTGGTTGACTACCCGTTGAATAGCCGCCCGGTCTTCATCAGTGTCGTTCATAAAAATACGAGGACCAGCAAAGCCAAACTCTGTGGAGGATCGGATAACGGTCGTGATGCCTGCGGGAACCTCGCCCGCCCAATTGGGACCGACCAGCAGATAGAAGCCTGGCTCTGTTCCATAGGCTTTGCCCATCTCGCCAAACTAGTCCGTACGGGCGTCATAGAGGGCGTAGACCCAGAACCTATCACCGAAATCAGGCGCCTGGATGACGACTGGCTCCTCATCGAGAGAGAGAAATGCAACACCGTAAGCCACATCCTGGTTGGGGCAGGCCACAAAACTCTGCTCCGGCAAAACGTAGTCATTCAACATGCAGAGACGCCCACGTGGCGCAACCGGAACCACTCCACCTAATCGTCCGGGTGCCGGAGCTTGCGTAATATCCGCTCGGCGATTGAAGCTGTTCACCAGCGGCCAGCCCCAGACATATGCCATACGACCGATGATTTTTACATACTCCTTGTGCATGATGGCGCCAGCCACCGGCTGCGTTACTTCGGCCGCGGACGTGGGAAACGTGGTTGGCTGAAAATTTGCTGCATTCATGCTTATCTCCTGAGAAATTTTTTTTTGGATTGGCTGATCTCGACGCCAACGACTGTGCTTTGGGGATACTGCGTAAAGATTTTCCGAACCAAATTATACTGTTTTGTATTATCCTTGTGTATGTGGCTTTACACACATTTACAAGATTACTCTTCTTGTTTTATTCTAAATGGAATACCCCGTAGCTTGCTACGTGGGTTCCAAGTTTTAGCAAAATCTGTACTCATAAGGGCAAAATTCCGTAATATGCCGTCCGCTTGCGGTGGGGATGGAAATTTTGAAGATTTTGCCAGTTTATTAAATCCTTCCGCAGGAGATGAACAAGTGGCAAATACTAATCCACAAGTAGAAACTTACATGCAAAACCTGGAAGGGGATAGACGCTCAGCGCTGGAACAAGTCAGGTTTTTGATCCTCCAAACCGTTCCCGGAGTAAAAGAAACTATTCGCTATCGCATGCCAACCTACGAGCTTGATGAAGTCCTATGTTCATTCGCATCTCAAAAGCACTACATGAGCTTGTACATGGACGTTGATCTGGTGCAGGAACACAGGGATGCGCTCAAGCACCTGGAAGTCGGCAAGAGCTGCATCCGCTTTAAGAATATTGAAGACCTGCCGCTCGAAACCGTACAGCAAATCTTAAAAGAGACTGCCCAAAAACAGGAAAAAGGGGATGAACGTGCCTAAGAATTCAAAAGCTCTTTCTAAAAAGCGCTTCAACAGGTTTGCTTCGCGATACGTTTCCAGCGGGACACACGCTCAGGGACCGGAGCTAGAGCGCCTTGTTGAAATCGTGAATCCACAGCCGGATTGGGTCGTGCTGGACGTCGCAACCGGCGGTGGGCACACCGCCCTCAAGTTCGCACCCCTGGTGAAGCGGGTCGTGGCAATCGACATCACCCCGGGAATGCTTGATGCGGCAAAGGCATTTATCATCGCCACAGGGGTTATCAAGATAAGTTTTAGTCTCGGGGATGCCGAAAATTTGCCATTCAGACTTGGGTCATTTGATCTGGTCACATGCCGTATTGCGCCGCACCATTTTCCGGAAGCCTTCCGTTTTGTAATGGAGAGTGTTCGGGTTCTTAAGCCGGGTGGGACGCTGCTGGTACAGGACCACGCCTTGCCGGAAGATGGCGCAGCCGCTCGTTATATCGATACTTTCGAGAGGCTGCGAGACCCCAGCCACAACCGAGCGTTTTCTGAATCGGAATGGGTTGAGATGTATCGCGCTGCCGGGTTGACGGTAGAACTTACCGAGCAGATCGTGAAGCGCCATGAGTTCCAGCCTTGGGCGGAAAGACAGGCTTGCATGCCGCAGGCGGTTGCTCAATTGGTACAAATGGTTGCAGAGGCGCCCGATGCTGTTATCGAGTGGATGCAGCCCAATGGTTTTGGAACACCAGGAGCGTGGTTCGTCAACCACCATATTCTCATTGCCGGACGATTGGACTGAATTTTATGCAAGGGATACGTGTGAATGGCTCGACCGCCGGAAACCGCTTCCTGAGAAATTCCTTTTTGTTTGCTAAATCTTTGCCTACATCAACAATCTCTACCTGAATGTTATAATGGACCTTATTCCAAAATTACAAAACAGCACCTCACTACGCGATAGAATAACTAATCAGAGGTATCTAATGAAACGTTCGGAAATCAATAGTATTATGCGTTCAGGCAAGGAGTTTATCAAACAGCGCGGTTTTTTCCTGCCTCCTTTCGCCTACTGGATGCCCGATGATTGGAAGACAAAAAGTTCCGAAGCGCTGGAAATTGTTGAAAACGGCTTGGGTTGGGATATCACCGATTTTGGTAGCGATAATTTCTCCCAATATGGCTTGCTGTTGTTTACCATTCGCAATGGCAAATCTGATGTCCTTCTGAATGGTATCGGGAAAATTTACGCCGAAAAAATTTTAATCGTCGAAATCGACCAGATCACTCCATTCCATTTTCATTGGCGCAAAATGGAAGATATCATCAATCGAGGAGGAGGGATCCTGAAGATTCAGTTGTACAATTCCACCCCCGAGGAGGACCTTGATCAAGAGACTGAAGTTGGGGTCTCCCTCGACGGCGTATGGAATATATTAAAAGCTGGCGGCGTTGTCAGCCTTTCACCCGGTGAGAGCATCACCCTGGTACCCGGCTGCTACCATCAATTCTGGGCTGAAGGGGACCGTGTGCTGGTTGGTGAAGTTTCCTCGGTCAACGACGACCAACAGGATAACCGTTTTTACCAACCCATGAGCCGTTTTCCGGAGATTGAAGAAGATGAACCCCCCATGCACCTGCTGACATCGGATTACATCAATTATTACCAGGCTGGAGTTTCCTGACCGATCTCCCCGTTACAGCCCGCCAGATAATCGCATAAGATCAAGTACATATTACCAGTCTGGATCACCCAGTTGATAAGTAAGCGCCTCCCCATAATCTCCGCCCATTACCACGTTCACACCATTTTCGCTGATCCCGTAAACGATCGACCACTGCGTCTCCTCTTGGGAGACGTCCGCCAGCAGATCCATGGCTTCTTGAGGGGTCAGTTTACCGTTTGATGCTGAGAGCTGTTCGCTGATCTTGTCATACCGCCAGCACCTCCCTTCTGGTGTTTCGCCTGCTCCGGCGCGCAGGAAATTTGTCGCTTGATGCCAGGGTTCATTGTTTGGGATCACGATCATTTCACCCTGGTAAAACTCCACCAGCGCGGCTCGTCCCGACGGATCGGCAATCAGGTAATGGATTGCAGGGCCGCCCTCGAAATCTATGTTGTAGCTCCCCAGGATAGCAATTGCTTCATCCACATTCCAGGCATAGTCCAGCATATTGCGGATTACCATCAATGAACCAATGGTCTCTTTTGAGGGGTTGGATTTCATTTCCCCGGATGGGACCGCTGCCATGCCAACTGCCAATCCGTGCTCGTTCATTCCGTCAAATGGTAAGTAGGGCGCATCCAGAAGTGCGCCTCGTTCCTTCAAAGGAAGCTCTGTCAACCCGTGTGCCCTGGCATCACCAAAACCCAGATAGGTTATGTCCACCATCGAAACTGAGGCGTACCCGTCCTTTGGCTGGGTGAATAGGAGCAGTGCTGGGCTGTAGTCCCAGTCAAAGTTGCGACCGAATTGCATGTCCTCATCTTCCCCTAGAGCTGCAAAGAGCGAACAAGCCCAAGCTGGTTGTCGCATTGTGGGTAGGTTTGGTTGAAGATTCTCCCATATTGCCCGGTTATCGATCATGGAAACCGACTGCAGTTCGTATTCCCCGTAATATCGCATCGTATAGAGCGGATAATCGTCCACCTGCTCCAGGCTGTTAAGGGCAGCAATTTCACCCTCACTTAAGCCTTCGACGTATTCCTGGAGTGTAGGTGGCGCAGTTTGTACGATCGTTGCAGAGGATGCCTCGTATTCAATCGCTGCGCTTTCGTCCACGGAGCTGAGAGTGCTGCAGCTTGTCAATATCAACAAACCCAGCACTGCGTTAAACAGGAACTTTGATGTTGTTCGGAAGGTGGATTTATCCATCATTGTTTGATTTATACAATCAGCATGTCGTGGATGTATCCTCGAACTTGTTTTACATACATATATATTTTACTTATCACGGGCAAGTTTGGTTGAATGATTCTCGATCAAAGAAGCCCCCACGTCAATTCATTTAAAAGGAAAAATGCGGGTGTTAGACCGCATTTCCTCTTGCGTAATAAAATGGGGCCCAGGCAATGATGTAAGTTTTGTTGAGGGCCCGGGATGATTATAGCACATCTTGTGCTATTTTTCACATACTAAACGATTTTCTAATCTTTATGATCTTTTCAACTCTCTCAGCCAGTACATATTTTTATCCTGCTTAACTTCTTCTCCAATTGCCAGGCGGTTGACTTCCAGGTAATCCATAAATTGGCGCAAACAAGCAGTCAATTCAACTTCCATCCTTTCGTCTCGTCGTACTTCTGCTTCCCACCACCAATTCACGATATTCAATTGTCGGGTCTTTTTATCAAAGGTTGGGTCGAAGCGCGCCACAAACCGCTCGCCGTACAGTACAGGGAGCACATAGTACCCGTGTCTGCGCTTGTCGGCTGGTTTGTAAACTTCCCAGATGTAGTCGAAATCAAAAACCCACCGCATCAGATCGCGATCCCACATCAGGTTATCCAGCGCTGCAATAATCGCTGCTCTCGCCCTTGGAGCCCTTTTGATTTGTACCATCTTAAGGGTAGGCAGGTCGCTTGTGCGCATGAAAAATGTGCGCTTGGGGAGGTCTTCGATAGCAACAGGTGCCAGTTTGCCGTTTTCTAACAATCGCCTGAGGACTGATCGTCGTGTTTCACCATTTATTCCCAGGATGCCCAGCCAGTATTGCGCCGCGCTAGGGTTTGCCAATCCGAGACCTGCCACCCGGCGCATAATGTGCCAGTCCTGGTAGTCCTCCTCGGATTGATTGGGGTCGCGGGCATGAAGAATTGCAGGCGGGATCAGGCGTTCCGTAAGGTCAAAGACCCGCCGAGTGTTCACCTTGTGATGCACTCCCACAGCGCCCATAGCGTTTAGTATTTCGAGAGAGGCTCGTGCCAACCGGGTGTGCTGTCCCCACGACCAATCTATTGTATCGGTGTTTTTAATGTCAAGGGAAGATAATGGACCTTTCAACCGGATTTCCTCGATCACTTCTGGGGCGATCGCTGCAGGGGGATCACTCGGATCACTGTAACGCTCTACAGCGCTGTTTCTGCGGCGAGTAAAGCAAGCCCAATCACTCATCGCATAGATCGATTGAACCTTGTCAAGACCATCCAGAAGTTCGCGGTCCTTATATAGAAGCTCCTCTAAAATAGCTGGTCGGTAGTCCTTCAACCGCGATTGCAGCACCAGGTCCGGGTTGCGACCGACAACATTGATGGGATCGAACTGGATGCAGCCCACGTGAGTAACAAAATCCAGAACGCCGGTTTTGCCCTTCAACTGCCTGGGAGGCCATAGTTGTTGGTGAGCCAGTAAGAATCGCTTGGCGTGCTTCTTGCTTATCATCAGGGAAGGCGAGGGGAGGGGTTTCATGGCTATTGGATTCGATATTTTACCCAGGTTTAAACGACGGCAGCTACAACGCACTTCGAAAGTACATCGCATCCCTAATAATAATACTACTTTGGGTTGTTAAAATTACAGAGCCCGGATTCGTCATCATTTGCCAGAGAAAAAACACCGAGGAATCGCTTGTTTGACAAATGTTGATAAATGTTATAAAATGTTGACAATCGATATATGGGAGGTGGGTGATGTCTGAAACACAAGCTTATCTTTCACTAAAACGAGCAGCTAAGTCGTTAGGTGTGCACGAGCAAACGCTGCGTAGTTGGGAAAAGCGCGGGCTGATTCGTATGGTCCGATTACCTGGTAGTGGTTATCGTCGCGTGCCCGTCGATGAAATAGCACGCCTTAAGGACGAAATGGCTTCCTCACAGCCCAACTCTGGCGTCAAGATAATCCCACCCCGTCGGGATTCCGAATCCTTGGCACAAGCCCGGGCTCTGGCTGACAGTGTGTGCGCCGAACTATCCGACCTGGAGGCAACGACTACGTTTGATGAATTCATGGATTCGATTAGGGGACGGACATGGTCGTCATAGACACAGATGTATTGGTATTAGCCTATGCCTTTCACCGGGATTCTCGCCAATCAGCAAGTGCCCAGTTCCTGTCCATAATTCAAGCTCACGACCCGGCTGCGACGATCTACTCAGTGATGGAACTGTTAGGTAAACTCTCTTTCAATCTATCAGCAGATCGATTGGCGCAGTGGCATTTATGGCTTCAGGACCGCTATGGATTGAGTATTATCTACCCGCGCACGGCTGGGTTAGATGGCGAAACGTTTTTTCGTCGCGAGCTCATTAACCGTCCTTTCGACAGGATGCAGCGATATCAAATGCCATTCCTCGATTCGCTGATCCTGAACCTCGCCGAAGAAGCACCTGGAGTCGAGTATTTTGTCACGTGGAATGCTCGCCAATACCAGGGCAAAGCATCTATAACAGTACTTACGCCGGATGAGTATCTTGAGAAATAAATGCTATTCCCCAATAATCTTGACCAGCACGCGCTTACGGCGCCGACCGTCAAATTCTCCGTAGAAGATTTGCTCCCACGGACCGAAATCCAAGCGCCCGTTCGTTACTGCCACCACCACCTCGCGCCCCATGACCTGCCGCTTCAGGTGAGCGTCAGCATTGTCCTCGCCCGTGCGATTGTGTAGGTAGCTGCTTACCGGCTCGTGTGGAGCCAGCCCCTCCAGCCATTTTTCGTAGTCTTGGTGCAGCCCATATTCGTCGTCGTTGATGAACACGGATGCTGTAATGTGCATGGCGTTCACCAGCGCCAATCCCTCCCGGATACCGCTCTCACTCAGACATTCCCCAACCTGAGGGGTAATGTTGATGAATTCCCGGCGGCTGGTCACGTTAAACCATAATTCTTTTCGGTAGCTTTTCATGGTGCTTCTCCTTTTAAATCTGCGCAGTTTCGCAAGCTGATTTCAGCCATCTTATACCCGATTTTTTATGAAATTATACGTCTCTTCAGCCACCTGCTCCCATTCGCTGTCTATAGTAATGACGTGACCACAGTTGTGCAGCATAATTAGTTTCTTGTCTCTTGAACTGGTGTGCACGTAAACGTACTGCCCGCTGTCCAGGCGAATTTCCGGGTCCTCGCTGCTGTTGATGATTATCAAAGGGCAATTAATGCAGGGCAGCAAGTGCTTAACTTCCCCCATGAATTTCAGGACCTCATGGGCCGCGGAAGTAGGAGTTGTTTCATATGACCAGTTTCGCAGTTTGGCTTCAGGATCGACCATGAAATCTTCGGATTTGGACACCTGGGGGATGAATTTCTTGAATATGGGTACTAATTTGCTGCGCCAATCGGTGATACCCATCGGTGCGGAGTAAGAGATCGCACCGGCTAATTCGTCATGCTGTGCTGCTAGGTAGAGCGCGAGCAGGGCACCGAGGGACAGTCCAGCCACGAATATAGTCTCGCAACGTTTCTGAAGATCTCCCAGTGCACTTTCGACATGGTTGGTCCAATCTTCCCATGTGAGTGTGTCCAGGTCTTCTACTGTTGTGCCGTGACCGGGAAGCAGCGGCGCCGAGACGGTCAGATCGCGTTGGTTCAGATATTCGCCCACCAGGAACATCTCGGGAGGGGAACCGGTGAAGCCGTGGATCAGTAGCATCCCGGTAGAGCCGCCTTCCAATAAAAATGGTGATGGGTCCAGGTGCGGGTGCTGTGTCATGCTGTTCCTCTTTTATCTCTTTCCATAATCGGCGCTGAACCAGCGCTCTGGTTGCATCCGCACCAATACTTCACTATCTCCTCGAGTGTCGTGGACGTACTGGTTGCCCTTTTCCACTCCCAGGTAGCGTTGCGCCAGAGGGGTAAGGTCGCGTTGATGATTGGCTTTCTTGATCGAAATGACCGCACCTTCTACGCTCACAAAACTGTAGGGAGACTGCTCATCCTGTACACACAGGCTGAAGCGGCCTGCTTTTTTCAACAGATCGATCTTCTTAGCGCCTTTATTGGTGATAAATACGATCTCGGCGCCTGGTTCGTAAGAGTACCAGATTGGCACCACCACCGGAGCGCGCCCTTCGGCATTTATCCCAAGAATCCCAACATGCAGGTCAGCCAGGAAAGCTTCCCTCTCGTCTTTGGTCATTGTAAAGCTCATTATTAACTCCTTTCCGCCATGCTGCATTTTTCATCGCCGTACTCGATTTCCACGGTAGTGTGCAGGAAGTCCATTTCTTTGCTAAGTTGGTTGATATCTTCTTTGATACACAGCACCTCATCTTGGGATGTATCTTCCTCGACCACCAGGTGTGTTGTCAGTACGTGATGCTCGCCATCCATCGACCAGATGTGGGTGTGGTGGCTGGAGCAAACATTGTCGATCGCCAGCAGCCGGTTTTCGATCATTTCTAAATCCATGTTTTCGGGAACAGCTTGCAGGAAGAGCGCCAGCGTTTTCCTGAGATTCTTGATCACATTGTAGAGCACAAAGCTGGTGATCAGGATGGAAAATATTGGATCCAGGATATAGAGATCGGTAAACAACAGCACGATGCTCATGATCAGTACTGCCACCCAGCCAAGCACGTCCTCGATCAGGTGCCAGGCGACAACCTGGGCGTTGAGAGATTTGCCACCCCGCAGCCTCAGCATCGCCAGCCCGTTCACAATGATCCCTAGGACGGCGAATAATATCATCCCCTTGGCATCGACCGGCTCGGGATTGAAAAGGCGCGTAACAGCCCTGGATAGAATAAAAACCGATCCAACGATCAGGACGACGGTATTTATCAGGGCGCTCAACAAGGAATAACGACGGTATCCGTATGAATATTTCTTGTCCTTGTCTTTGTATGCATAGCTTTCCAGATACCATGCCATACCCAGCGACAGGCTGTCTCCCAGGTCGTGAATCGCGTCCGAGAGGATCGCCAGGCTGTTTGTCCAGATACCACCTGCGATCTCTATGATCGTGAAGGACAGGTTCAGGAAGAACGCGAGCCTCAAGTCGCTAATGCTGTCGTGAGAATGATCGTGGCTCATAAAGTTAAATCTACCGTCCCAGCAGGATCGTACCAATTCTTGATAATTTCATTCTGAACCTCCCGCGTGTCCTGGGGTTTGTTTTGTTGGGATTTCTGTATATGACATATTATAAACCTAATGTTCCCCCCGCGAACCTCCCGCGGGTTTCGTGCACTGATGCAAACCTCCCGCGGGTTTCATGTAATTGTCGCGACTAAAGATATTTTATATGCAATGATACAAGTTGGTAGTATGATCGATTAACCCGCGGGAGGTTGACCTAATGCCCCGCAGGATGTTGGGGTAAAATAATTTCTATTGAGCTGACTATGCCATATCGAGAAGATAAATTTGCCCCAGATCAATACTACCATATCTTCAACCGAGGGGCAGGAAGAGAGCAAATATTCTTCAACCCCGACAACTATTACCATTGCTTGCGCCTGATAAGGAAGTATTCTCTGAAGTATAAGGTGACATTCATTGCATATTGTTTGATGCCAAATCACTATCACTTTTTGATCAGGCAAGAGACGGATCAACCTTTATCCAAATTTTTCAATGTGCTGTTTAACGCATACGTACAAGCGATCAACCAACAACTAGGGCGTAAGGGCACACTCTTTGAGGGTCGCTTCCGACACGTGCGGGTTGATAGAGAGGAATACTTAGTTCATTTGTGCCTCTATATCCACAATAATCCTGTGAGAGCCAACCTGGTAAGGGCACCGGAAGATTGGCAATACTCGGACTATTTAGAGTGGATTGGCCAAAAGCCTGGAATGTTTATTGATGAACACTTTATCAAGGAGCGTTTCTCTAAACCTGAAGAATACCGACAATTTGTTTTGGATAATTTGGATGAGGCACAGACTTGGGCTAAAATGAATAAATATGTGTGGGATTGAACCTCCCGCGGGTTCAGTACACTGATGCAAACCTCCCGCGGGTTTCATGCAATTGTCGCGCTAATGATGTTTTGAATACAATGACACAAGTGGGTTATATGATCCATTAACCCGCGGGAGGTTGGATCCTCTCCACCGCTGGCATCCAGGTTGCCATCAGCAGAGCCGCCAGCAGAGCCATTGCCGAGCCGAATATGAACGGAGCCGCGGCGCCGAGTCCGGTCCACGCTCCCACACCCTGCCACAGCACACCAGCGATCACCGAAGCGGGAAAGTCCAGGATGCCGATGACGGCGTTGTACGTGCCGTAAGCCGTACCGCGCACATTCTCCGGAACCAGGTCGGCGATCATAGCCTTAGATGTGCCGTACGCCAGACCGTAATACAGCCCATAGAAGGCATACAATACCCAAACTTGAACGGCGGTTTGTGCCAGCCCAAATCCCAGGTAAACTACGGCGTACACGAACCAGCCGGCAATGATCAGGCGCTTACGTCCTATCCTGTCGGATAGCGCTCCTGCCGGCGTGGAGACTAATGTGTACACCAGATTGAAGACGACCAGCATGGATAAAATCCCGGTCACGCTCAGACCGCGCTCCTGGGCTCGCAGCACCAGGAATGCGTCGGACGAGTTGCCAATTTCGAACACGCCGACGATTACCATGAAGACCATGAATGGCTTCCCCAGAGACTTGAAAGCAAATTTAGGCGCCGCACGTTGGCCGCTGACAGGTACATCCTGGGCGCCGATCGCCAGGGTTAATACCGCCAGGGCTGCGGGGATCAAGCTGACCAGCACGATTATTCGAAAAGTAGACTCGCCTAAATGAACGACGTTGGACTGGACGTACCAGACCACGCCCAATGCCACCAGCAGCCCCAATGTAGCCCCGGCGGTATCCGCCGCCCGGTGAAAACCGAATGCCAGGCCGCGTGTTTTTTCCGTGACAGAGTCTGCCACCAGCGCATCGCGGGGTGCCGTGCGGATGCCTTTTCCCACCCGGTCGGTAAAGCGCACTGCAGCGATTGTTATCCAGCTGTTAGCGAAGTAGAAAAATGGTTTCACCAGGGCAGAGATGGCATATCCGGAGACAGCTAGCCATTTACGCGCCTGCAATCTATCCGAAAACCACCCCGAGAACAACTTCAGTAGGCTGGCGGTTGCTTCGGCGATGCCTTCGATGACGCCGATTATGCTCATCCTGACGCCCAAAACGTTGAACAGGAAAAGGGGCAGGATGTTGATCACCATCTCGCTGGAGACGTCCATTAAAAAGCTTGTCAGGCTTACCGCCCACACATTGCGCGGCAAGTCACGCAGGGTAGCTCTTTCGGTTTTATTTTGGGTTGGTGTAGTCATGCCAGTTGTATCCCTGTGTCAATTTGGCTGAATCTCGTCCAGCAGTTCACGGGCTTTCGCATATGCCTCTGCCAATACCGCTGCCCCACTCTTCGTCGTGGTATAGTATTTCCGCAATTTGCCGTTGACGATCTTCTTCTCACACACAAGAAAGCCATCACGCTCAAGTGCATGCAATATTGGATAGAGCGTGCCAGGACTGAGCTGGTAGCCATGCGTTTCCAACTCGCTGATGAGACCAAGTCCAAAGACAGGACTCTGTCCTGCGTGATACAGGATGTGTAGTTTAATAAAGCCCAGAAATATATTGCGGAACATAATATCGCGTATCGTTATCGGTATCCGATAATTATATAGAGGGGTTTATGCATTGTCAAGTACGGATTTATCGCGCCTCGTACTGTGTGTTGACCGCCCGAGCACAGTACGGTGTTTGTGTTTCTGTGTGTATTCAGTCAGCTTGCACCCTACTGCATCTCCTCCGAACGCAGACTCATGTTAACAGTGTAATTTGTGCTGAACATTTACATGACTCATGTACATGACACATTTACATGACGTGTGTTGACAGTATCTGGTTTTTGAATGTATAATCAACTTACACAAATCCACGCACCACCACACTCTCAACGCTGGCGTAACCAGGGAAGTAAAGTAACCTGGCACCAGGATAATATCCATAAACGACCGCTGACGATTTGTTGGTGGTTGTTTTTAATTAAGCTCGAGGAATCTGCAACAGTTGGAACGGTTGTGAGAGAGAGGCAACCGCGGCGCACCGGAATTCTGTTCAAAGCTGCCAGGTCAGCTTGCTGATTCGATCGTAAATGGAAAATAAGTCAAAGATGTTTAACGAATACGCACAAGGAGGTAAATAAGATGCCACATTATGTTTTGTTGATGAATTTGACTAAAAAGGGTGTTGCGGAGATCAAGGATGCCCCCGCACGGGTTGCAGAAGCTGCGAAAGCTGGTGAAGCGACTGGCGGAAAGATGCTCGCTTTCTATATGGTCATGGGCGAATACGATTACGTCGCGATTGCGGAGGGGACGGATGACGCGACAATGGCGACATTCATGCTGGGACTGGCTAAGGATGGGTATGTGCGCACAAAGACCTTGAAAGCGTTTACACTAGAGGAATTCACAGGTATAGTCGCCAACCTGCCGTAACCCGGATTGATTGGCTGTATGACGACTGCAGCCGTTAAGTACTGACATTTCAACAAGCCGGTGCGCCGCTTGTTGGTCTGAGAATTAAATTCAATTAATAAGCTTTATTTTTTCACTGGACGTATCATTCTGTTACCGTTAAAATGCTGGCACATGTCAGCATTTTTTTATTGACTAGGATGTAAAGGAGATTGCTATTATTTTTCTACAGGTGTATAAAAGCAAGTTTGCTCTTCTGATCGCTGCACTGTTGACGCTCCTTGTGCCGTTCAACACGCTCGGAGAAGGCTCTGCGGGGGCACAGACGGCGGAATTGAATCCGGTTGTTCGCTCCGCCTCCCGCTGGGACACCTCGCCTCCTTTGCGTGATCTTGCACTCCACCAACCCGAGACGCTGGCTCCTGACCAGGCGCTCGAAATCCCCTTACATTCCCTGCCCAAACCACGGCTGGAAGGTGCCGTACCGGATATTGACTCAGTGGTACAGAAATCGTTTCTAGGGGTGAGTGCCCCACCCACGATTGCTAATTTTGAGGGCTTAAACAATGTTAATTACGTCCTGCCGCCTGATACGAACGGGGATATCGGACCAAATCACTACGTACAGATCGTCAACTTGTCGTTTGCCGTCTATGATCGGAGTGGGAACATTCTGCTCGGTCCGCTGAACAACAATACCCCCTTCCAGGACTTTGGAGGACCGTGTCAAACGACCAACAGCGGTGACCCGATCGTGCTTTACGATCACCTGGCGGACCGCTGGCTGCTCAGCCAATTCGCCCTCCCCAACAAACTAAATGGACCCTATTACCAGTGCATCGCCGTTTCTGCCACAGGCGATCCAACCCTTCAGTGGCACCGCTACGAATTTCTGATCAGCGAGACCAAGCTGAACGATTACCCCAAGTTCGGAGTCTGGCCGGATGGTTACTATATGACCGTCAACCAGTTTGAGTATGACTCCGGTTGGAAATGGGCGGGTCAGGGCGTTGCAGCGTTTGAGCGCGATCAGATCCTGGTTGGGGCGCCAGCCCGTATGGTCTTCTTCGATCTGTTCCCGATCGATGAGACTCTGGGATTTATGCTGCCGGCGGATTTGGATGGTCCCCCGCCTCCGCAAGGCTCCCCAAACCCCTTTGTTCAGATGGATGACAATGCCTGGGGCTATTCACCTGACCAGCTCCAAGTTTGGAACTTCAGCGTGGACTGGGTAGCTCCTTCTGCCTCATTTAGCTTTCAAAACGCAGTTCCAACCGCTCCTTTCGATTCAAATATGTGCTCCGGCGACCCCAGCTGCATCCCGCAACCGGGCGGTATAAATGTCGATGCCATATCCGATCGGCTGATGTACCGTTTACAGTACCGTAACTTTGGCGATCACCAGAGCCTGGTTGTCAACCACACCGTGGACACAGGCGGCGATCACGCCGGCGTGCGCTGGTACGAGCTGCGGAGCGGAGGTGGAGGATGGGGCATCTTCCAGCAGGGGACCTGGGCGCCTGACAGCGATCACCGCTGGATGGGCAGCGTCGCTATGAACGGCAGAGGCGATATTGGGTTGGGTTATTCGGTGTCCAGTACGACAATTTATCCTTCCATCCGCTTCACCGGTCGCCTTGCTGAGGACCCGCCCGGGCAGATGCCTTTCAGCGAGGGTGATATCATCTCCGGCAACGGGTACCAGACATCCTCTTATAGCCGCTGGGGTGACTACAGCATGATGGCAGTCGATCCGGTCGATGACTGCACCTTCTGGTACACCCAGGAGTACTACGCCGTGA
>CBFDCK010000067.1:0-15810 GCA_965603285.1 uncultured bacterium | reverse complement strand
AGAGCGCCAACCAGAGCTATCAGGGCAAATGTGCGTTCGCCGGCAAGCAGATCATGCTTTTTTTCCCGGAACGCGTATTCGCGCTGCAGCCCTATCATGAAACCTATGGCTAGCGCAATTCCGAATCTTAAGAACAAATCAGCCGATGCCGTCATAGTCTCTCCAGTAAATAGTCGTGTCTATTATAATTATAATTCTGGCTACCTGATAGTTTGAGAATGTGATTGCGAGGGAGTTAAGCATCCGCTTTTTGGATGCCGGCCGAAGCAATCTGCCAAAGTAAAAGCTTTTCAACCCTTAACGGGAGATTGCCACGGTCGCTGGCATGCAAAGTACGCATGCTTGCTCCCTCGCAGACAACATTCAGTGGCACCCTTCATGGGTATCTACTCTCTCACTATGTGCCCTTTTTATCAGTCGCCTATTCATCAGGCCATCGCTGCTCAATCCCTGCCATGTCAAGAACCTGATAAATCACAATTCGTAGGATAAAGATGATCACCAGCGCAGCTAACAGCGCTATTGCCAGAGGTAAGGGGGTTAATACCGCATCTTGTGGCCACAATAACAAGACGCCCAAAAGCAACAAAAAAACCTTTCTCTCCTTACGTAACAATGATTGTGGCAAGGGTTGGACAGAGTCCTCTGGCATGGGGGCTAACCAGCGACCTATTAGCACGCCGAATGCGGCCGCCACCAGTACAAGTCCGATCCCCGTGATGTGAATTGCCGTCAATGGCACGTGGGCCTGCCAACCCAATAAGAGCCAGATTCCAGCCATTGGGACAAAAACCCACACTTGGTTAAGGGATGCTGGCCACTCTTCTTTAGTGGGCCATAAGCCCACACTATAGCTATACGAAGCCACTATCAGTCCCGTCATTATTGCCATTGTGATCCCTGAGGTGCCAATCATAACGCCTGCCAGGTATGCAAAGTAGATCAAGCCCAAATAGAAAAGATTGCGAGCATTACCAGACGGAAGCCGGGGAGCAAGCAGTGCACCAACAAATCCAAGAAATAACCCTAAAGCCGCGCTTGAGAACAGGCTTCCCAAGAACGGTCCAAGTGGGTGAAGTGCTACATCTACCTCAACCAACAGGAAGGCAAGGGTCAATTGGCCGAAAGCTCCCAGATCGGAACTTCCGATGGCACGCTCTCGTAATTGCCACATCAGACCGGCTGCCAATATGCCAATAAGTAGAGCGCTAGCTAACAACACCTTGCCCCCAAAGCTGAGGGCAAGCCCGATCAAGATAATCGTCAGCAGCCAGGCCAATAAGCTCCGCCAGCTAAAAGCTGGACGTACACTTGCCAGGCGTAGCGCTACCTGCCACAACAAAGGGGGTAAGACCAACGCTGAAATGATTGGCCAGGCTGGCTCAATAATATGTGTCGGTGTGAACATGGACAAAGCCACACCGCCAACGATCACCCAAGGCACAAAACGCTGGTATTTTCCGCGAATGCTCAGAAGCCCCACCAGCAAGAGCAACATGATAAGTGCGTGCTGCAGATCCAGGGGGCTTCCCACCATCTGGTTGGACAAAGCATCAGCAGAATTCAATAAGCTTTCAAAAAGCACGATAATTCACCTCTAGGGCTCCCCATTTCGGGAAGCTACATTCTACTTCTTCGTTTGGAGAACATTGTGGCGAACATGGATGCTGGCAATGCGTAATCGATCCATTTCTTTCACAGTGAAAATATAGCCGTGTTTGCCGATTTGTTCGCCAGCTTCGGGGATTTTCCCCAGGCTTGCCAGGATAAATCCGGCCAGGGAAGTGTATATTCCTTGCGGTTGGAAATCGACTCCAAGCAGTTCGGCTACTTCCGAGATCGGAGTAGTTCCAGCAAAAATCCAACCTCCGTTCGCGTGATGTACCAGTTGCTCAGTTATTGGACTGTGTTCATCCTCAATCTCACCAACAATCTCCTCCAGCATATCCTCTAAGGTTAGAAGACCATGTGTGCCGCCGTATTCATCCAGCACGATGGCCATATGCCTCCCAGCTTTTGTGAGAACGTCGAAAGCGTTAGGCAGCGATGCGCCACTGGGGATGAAATGGACTTCACG
Organism: uncultured bacterium; assembly: GCA_965603285.1. GTDB lineage: Bacteria > Chloroflexota > Anaerolineae > Anaerolineales > UBA4823 > JAUWPO01. Next base: position 13,733 of record CBFDCK010000067.1, on the reverse strand, counting down.
GGTATGTGATTTTAAGTCGGAATCCGCTTGAGCCCAAATAATATCTTTGATGTGAACGTAACCCACCACTTGGTCCAGGTCGTTGTGATAAACCGGGAAACGAGAATAGCCAAATCGCTTCGCCATTCTCAATGCTTCTGAGGGTAAAGTCTCTACATCCAGGGCAACGATGGAAGTACGTGGTGTCATCACGTCCTGTACACGGCGGTCGGTATAATCAAAGACACCGCTGATCAACCTCTTTTCCACGGGTTGGATCACTCCTTCAGCGGTTCCTTGTTGTATGAGCAGTTCGATTTCTTCGGAGCTGGTGGATGGGTATTTTTCTTCAGAGCTACCAATTAATTTCAGCACTACATCGGCCGAAAAAGATAGCGCACGGATTGGCAAGTGGGCCAGGCGGGAGAGCAAACCAAGCGGGCTAGAGAATGACAAGGATATGTTTTCCGCGTTACGTATAGCTAACCGCTTGGGTACAAGTTCGCCAAAAACAAGGGTGAAGTAGGTGATGACGACGACCACAATTACTAATGCGATTTCCTGCGCATACGGTGCCAGCCGCTGGATGCTGGCGATAAACGGCGAGAGAATCCGAACTATCTCAGCGCCCCCTACAGCCGCGGCTGTTGTACCAACCAGGGTGATGCCAATTTGCACCATTGCCAAGAAATCTCCAGGATTATCTTGCACAGCCAGGACTTTGGCTGCTCGCTGATCACCAGCTTTTTCAATCACTTTCAGGCGTGTTCTGCGCGTGGTTACCAATGCCATCTCTGCAGCGGCGAAGAATCCGTTTGCCAATATCAATATTCCTATCAAAACTACATCAATAAACATCTGCAATCTCCTCTCAAAGGAGTGTGTTGGGATAGCGAACCACCACCTCTGGACGGATAGATCTGAAATTCTCGACTATATTAATCCCTACCCCGTGCTGGTAAAGCAACAGCAACCCCACCCAAGGAGATTGCCGGCATCCGGTATCCGAAGGATGGATGCTTAAACTGTCAGGCAGCAAGTTTAATTCCTTATAAGTAGCGTACCCACACGTACAGGCTGGACAGTACCAGGGATAGGAATGTGGTTATGACACCATAGCGCAGGAAGAGACCAAAGCTTATTGGATGCCCGCTTTTTTCGGATAGGTTGGCAACGATAACGTTGGCCGCGGCACCTACAAGTGTAGCGTTGCCCCCCAAACAGGCGCCTAAAGCCAGCGACCACCACAGCGGACCCACCGGCATGGCATGTCCCAGGCTCTCTACCACTGGGATCATCGTAGCTGTGTAGGGGATATTATCCACAACACCAGAGGCAACAGCCGAAAGCCAAATCAACAACATTGAAGTCATCTGAAGGTTACCATCCGTCAAGCGCAGTGCGGCTTGAGCTACGGCTTCGATGATCCCCACTTCCACCAACGCCTCTACCATGATGAAAAGACCGATGAAGAAGAAGAGAGCAGTCCACTCGATTTCTCGCAGTACGTGATCGGGATCAATTCGTCCCCACAGCATCAGGACTGTTGCACCCGCTAAAGCAATGGTGGCTGGCTCGATATGCAGGGCGCCGTGAAATAGAAAACCCAGGAGTACACCGGCCAAAACTACGAGCGATTTTCTCAGCAATGGAGCGTTGGTGATCAATTCTGATGTGTCCAGAACCTCTATGCTCAATGGGTCTATTTTAGCAACTTGCAGATCCTTCTTAAAAAGGAACCAGGACAGCCCGATAAAGGCGATCAAGATTAGTATTGCGATTGGAGCCAAGTTGGCAGCGAATGTGAGAAAATCAATGCCAGCGGCACTGCCGATAAGTATATTGGGCGGATCTCCGATCAGGGTTGCAGTCCCCCCAATGTTGGAAGACAGAATCAAAGCAATGAGAAAGGGCAGCGGGCTGATCCCCAGTCTGGCTGTAATAAATAGGGTCACCGGCGCCATCAATATAACGATGGTCACATTATCGAGCAGCGCTGAGGTGACAGCCGTTACAAGCACCAAGATGACCAGGATACGGTAAGTGTTTCCCTTTCCCAGCCGGACACTCTGGATGGCGATCCACTGAAAGAGACCGGTCTCCTGCAACATATTGGCAATCATCATCATTCCTGCCAGCAAGAAGATTACATTCCAGTCAATCGCTTGGAAGGCTTGATACTGGTCAAGCACGCCAACAAGGATGATGGTCAACCCGCCTAACAGGGCTGCTATCGTGCGATGTACTCTATCAGAGACGATCACAGCGTACGAGATAAGAAAAATGACCGCAGCAATCCAGATTGGGTTCAAAGTGTCTGCTCCTCGCCGCTCACTTCATCCTCACTCTCCTTACAGCAGATCGCCAAGAGTTCCAGCAAATTGATGTATCCCACAACACGATATAAATCATTCACTACCGGCAGTCCTGTCAGATTGTTCTCATGCATGCGTTTGAACGCATCCTTAACAGTTTCCCCTTGCTTCACCCAGATGGGATCTTGCATGGCATCTCCTGCGGTACGCATATGACTTCGGTCAGCAAATTCCATCGCCTCATCCAGGTCGCTGATTTCGCTGAGAAATTCTTCCGGTAGGATATGGAAGAATATATTGTCAGCAAGAACACGTAATCTAAGCAACCCCACCAGCCGACCGTCTTCAGCCACCACGCATGCCACGTGAACATTGGGATAGGTCAGCATTTTTTGGGCAATATCCTCCAGAGGGGTGTCCGCATTGACAATGGTCGGTTCCAAATCTAAGACAGCGGCTACTTCTTCAACTGGGGTGCTTCGCAGGATTTCAAAGTTCGACCACACAGCGGGCGGTAATGCCTGCTCATCCAATTTCGGCATCACTTTCTTCAAGCCCTTCACCTGGGCTACAGGCAACACCAGTAACAGACCGCTGTCAGGCCGGTCAAAACCACCTACCACTCGCTCCGCTTCAGCAATAGTCCGAGCTAATAATTCATCGTCTTCGATGGCGGTTAAGAGTGTCCGCCGGCGCACTTCTTTGGCTTCGAACAGGCGATCGAGGCTCCCAAGTCCCACCCGGTCGAGCCAAGATTCCACCCTATATGCTCCCATACTTTCCAGAATCGTCGTACCCGGTACGCCGATTTCCCGCCAAGCTTGGAGTAGATCAGGCATACACGTCAGGTCATCTAAAATAAGAATCAATAGGTGTGTCATAAGTTCCTCTTTAGGTTGGCATTCAAAAAACGGATGCGGCATCTGGCATCCAAAGAACGGATGCTTAAAGCAGATGCTTAAAGAACGCATGCTTAACGGATGCTTCGGTTACGCATCCAGTTTGACTGGTGTGATAAAACCCTCCGGTTTGATGGTCAGTACAGAACAATCCACCTGACGCAGGACCTTTTCAGCGGTGTTGCCGATGAAAAAGCCGGCGACTCCGGAGCGGCTCAACGTGCCCATGACGATGAGTTCGACCTTTCTTGCCGCTGCCAGAGCGGGGATCAATATCCCCGCTTCCCCCTTCAATAAATATACCTGGTGGTTCAGGTTTTCTAAATCATAAAGCTGCAGTAGTTCTAAAAGCGAACGCCTGCGTGTGTCTCGGAGTTCTCGACCCCACTCGTCTAACTTACTTTGGGGAACACTGATACGCCCGCTCCGCACGTAGGATTCCAAGGTACTGGTGTAGGTATGGATGATAAGAAGTTCACAACGCTCTCGATGAGCCAGGGATGTCGCCAGATCCAAAACTTGAATGTTGAGGGCGTTCCGCTGCTCATAAAACGGGTTTGGATCGACCGCAGCCAGGATGTGGCTATAATGTTCGGGTTGGGCTGGATTCATGACCCAGACCGGGCAGGGACACTTGCGCATCAGGTGCATAGTTGTCCTGCCAAACAAAGCTTCCTTCAAGCCTCTCCGACTTTCGGCGGTTATCATCACGAGGTCATACCCACCCCGCAATACCTCACGGATGATCTCAACGAATGGCGATCCAGATAACACTTTACTGCTGACCTGGACCCCAGCCTGCCGGATGGATGCGACAATCTGTTCCAGGTCATGCTTTTCTTCCTGAATGATGTGCTCTTGAACATCCAGGGGAATTTCTTCAATCGTGACGGGAATGCGCTCCTGATAATCTTGCGGTGATTTCGATGTGACCGGAACAGGCGTATCGTAGGGAATTTCTTCAATAATATCGATGATAGGTTCCTCACCAACCACCGATGGCTCAGCTTGGAGCGGCAAAGTCGCTTTTTTAATAACAACAACCACCGTGAGTTGGGCCTGGTTTCTCTGACCCACGGTCACTGCACGCTTGATGAGCGTTTCATTCCCGGATTCAGGGTCAAGAACGACGAGAATGTTCTTAAAACGTTTCATGACATATTTACCCTCATCTAAATAAACAATCCCTTTGCCATTGTCCAGGATATAGTAGAGTTAAGTGTGTAAAAAGACCTGGGAACAATTTTAGACACCAGAATCGTTAAGAAAATCACTAAAAAGGAGGTCTCAACCCGATGATACCTTAAGACAATCATTACGGCAACAATTAGAAGAATTCTGGAAACAAATGATGGATAAAAAGTTAGGAATAGCAAGTGGCAAATAGCAAGCCAGAAGGGGAGAGAAAAAGTTCGGAATAGCAAATGGCAAATAGCAAGTTAGAAGAGGAGTTCATAGGCGGCTCCCTTTGTCTTATACGACAATACAACCCCCATAATTCGAGCATCATTTGGATTACGAAAAATCTAGATATAAAAAAAGGGCTTAAGATAAATTCTTTTTCAGTATTTTTTTAGGTTAACGAAATCTATGGCTTTATGGGTGTTTCACAAATACTGAAGATACCTACGTGGGTTTTATTGACAATAACGACTGGCGCTTTTAGGGGTTTGGCACTGCTGTTAACTTGAGAAATCGTAGCATTCGTGATTGGAAAGAAATTTTTTAAATTGTGAACCAGATAATCTGTTAATTGTGGAGAATAAGGAGGATCTATCGAATGTATTGTGCCTTGAACTTCGTAGGAAAGTACAGAAAGAAATGTATCATACAGTTTTTTTTTGATCCTTTTAAGCATTCTCTGTTCCGGAGCTTCATGTTTTTCGGTTGGAATGATCACTAGGCAGATTGATGACTTACTAATTATTGCATCGGGTAAATTAGCAACACACACGTCTGTGTCGATACTATGGAATACCTGCACATCAATAATTTGTAAGTATTCTGTGGTCCTTTCGTTTAGGATTTCCTTAAGCCGCTGTCCTCCAGTCGGTAAAATGCAATTTAGACGGTGCTGGTGAGTGATCATCATCACCGATGTCCCTCCCGTTAACATTGAATTCCTCCTTGTGATAATTTATTTACAGAATGATATATTTCATTTTTCCTTAATAAATCTAATTAAATTCTACCATAACTGGAAAGTTTTATGAGAAAGCATATGGCTGCATTGACGATAATCATGATTAAATCGGGTAATTCATCAAAGCCTTCGACTGCAATCTGTTCAAGTAATTCAGTTGGTAAGGTAAAATCACTCTGGTAGGTCATGGTGTCACTCCTTTTGTTGGTTGGATGCTTTAAAAAGGATACACAAGACCTACTAAAATTACAGAAAGAATCATACACTGACATTCTCCACACTTGGAACAAACAGGCAAATATTGACGTCTAACCATAAGTATGTAAGAAGGATAGCTTAAATTGGGAAAAAATGTAGGAGGGTCCTGGCTATGGCACAAAAGATAAAAAATTTGTTCAGCCGACACAGGTTACTTATCGTAATTTTTGGTGCCCTATTGATAATCGGCGCGCTTGCGGTCATTATCTTTGGATTGATAATCCCAGCAATACAGCGAGATGTGTCACAAGGGCAGACCAATCCAGCTCTGGTAGATTCGTCAAGCGACGGCTCAATTGAAGTATCCGGAGGTGATGGAAGAGATAGCAACCTTCAGGTCAGTCTTAGCATGGGTAATGCCAGGCCGCAACCAACCGAACCGGCTCCAATTGCATCCGGCGAGCCGCTATCAGATGAGGAGATTGAACAAATCTTGGCACGCTTGCCCACGCAAACTGTGGAGGCGGCAGATCAGGTAGATTTCAAGCTTCCAGAAGAACCCTTGCCTCCACCGCGTTCCGGTGAGACTATCGAGGAAAAATTCCCTCCATCCCAAGAGCTAATTGGTCCTGAGACTATCGAAGTTGGTGCGTTAGAAGTACTACGCTACAGCCCCGAGGGGGAAATCCCTTTGGCGCCTTTCGTCAACGTCACGTTCAACCAGCCTATGGTGCCGCTGACAACGTTAAACGATCTGACACTAGAGGAAGTACCCGTGAAGCTGGAACCAGCCCTACCCGGCACCTGGAGATGGTTGGGTACTAAAACGTTGAATTTCCAGTATGACTCGCTGCAGATTGACCGCTTGCCAATGGCAACAGAGTACCAGGTCACCATTCCCGCCGGGACGGAGTCGGCTACTGGCGGCATTTTGGAGGAGGCGGTTAGTTGGTCATTCAACACACCCCCACCCAAAATGATTACCAAATACCCGCACCAAGATAACCCTCAGCCCCTGGATCCTTTGTTCTTTATTGCCTTCGATCAGCGTATTAACCCGGATCCGGTTCTGGCTACGATCCAGGTGACTGCCAACAACCAACCAGTGAGGATAAGTCAGGCAACAGAGGTAGAAATTGAGAGGAATGAGGATGTGAGCCGCCTGACCGAAAACAGCGGTGAAGGTCGCTGGTTGGTCTTCCGAGCGAAAGAACTATTACCTGCTGATGCGGCAATAAGTGTCCTTATTGGACCGGGTATCCCGTCGGCTGAAGGTCCACTGGTCACAAAAGAGGCACAGCAATTTAACTTCCGCACCTATGCTCCGCTTCGCATTGATCGCTATGATTGCTCCTGGTCGCGAGACAACTGCCCACCACTAACACCTTTTTTTATCGAGTTTAACAATCCCATTGATGTAGACTCCTATGAGGATGCTATGGTGGACATAGCTCCTGCATTACCTGGAGCCACAGTAAATATCTTTGGGGACACGATCAACATCCGTGGAGCAACTGAGGGTCGCACGACCTATAAGGTCACAGTTGATAAGGAAATTAGGGATATCTTTGGGCAGACACTGGGCAAAGACACCACGTTGACCTTCCGGGTTGGCTCAGCCGAACCTTTCCTCACTGGACCAGATGAAATCTTGGTCACCCTAGATCCATCGGCCCACAAACCAGTCTTTTCCGTTTACTCCATCAACTACGACCGCTTGCATGTGCGGATCTATTCTGTCGAGCCTTCAGACTGGCCAGCCTATAAGGAATATTTGCGTGAGTACCACCAGCAGGAACCTCCACTGAAACCTCCAGGGCGACTGGCGCTGGAAGAGACAATCTCGTTGGACACACCCGCCGACATTCTGAGCGAAGTGGACATCGACTTGAGCAGGGCTAGTGATGGTGATTTCGGGCATTTTATCCTCATTATCGAACCAACAAGCTTCTTGCGCATAATTGATCGAGACCGTTACAGGCATATTGTGCAAGCTTGGGTGCAGGTGACCCAGATCGGGTTGGATGCCTTCGTAGACCATAGTGAAATGTTGGTATGGACCAGCGCCCTGCAAGACGGTGCTCCATTGGCAGGGATTTCCATTGAAACTGAACCGGCGGGTGTAAAAACTGTCACCGGAAAAGATGGCACAACTAGTTTCAACCTACCCGAGGATGGCGTAATTTATGTGGCAGCACGCCAGGGTGATGACGTTGCTATGCTGCCCCATTCTACGTACTACTGGCGAGACGATGCCTGGTCACAAAGGTCGGTCTATGATGAACTGCGCTGGTATGTTTTTGATGACCGTGAAATGTACCGCCCCGGAGAAGAAGTGCATGTCAAAGGGTGGATGCGGCGAGTGGGAGGAAAGCAAGATGGTGACGTGGGGATGGTTGGCAGCGAAGTAACAAATGTAAGTTATCGAGTCGTCGGACCACAGGGCAACGATATAACCAACGGTCGCAGCGAGGTAAACGCCTTGGGTGGATTTGATTTCACTTTCACCTTGCCTGAAAACACGAACTTGGGATATTCCCAGATTTATTTAGATGCGACCGGTAGTCTACGAATGCTGAACAACACACAATACCAACACAATTTCCAGATTCAGGAGTTCCGGCGACCCGAGTTCGAGGTAGCGGCGCGCAACGAAACAACGGGACCTTACTTTGCGGGTGAACATGCCGTCATTGCGGTTGGTGCTAATTATTACGCCGGCGGTCCACTGCCAAATGCTGAGGTCAACTGGCAAGTGACCTCCTCCCCCAGCAACTATACACCACCCAATTGGTCTGACTTCACATTTGGAATCTGGAAGCCCTGGTGGTATTACGAGCCGGTCTATATCGAAGAAGCTTACAACCCATTCGGTCCGCAAAATGGTGAAACTGAGGTCGAAACCTTTACTGGCATCACCGATGCCTCGGGCAACCACTATCTACGATTAGACTTTGATGAACCCGATCAATCTCGCCCGTTCAGTGTGCTGGCTGAGGCGACAGTGTTTGATGTGAACCGCCAAGCATGGGCCGCTACAACCAGCCTGCTGGTACACCCAGCCGATCTCTATGTAGGTCTTCGAAGTGAACACACTTTCGTCGAACGCGGTACACCGCTGGAGATCGATCTGATTGTCACCGACCTGGACGGCAACGCCGTGCCTAACCGATCAGTCAAAGTGACGGCGGCAAGATTAGACTGGAAGTACCATAATAGAGACTGGCGTGAGGAAGAGGTCGATATCCAGGAGTGCATCCTAGAATCGGCTTTGGAGCCTGTGACCTGCACATTTGAGACTCGGTTGGGCGGTCGCTACCAGATCACAGCCCTGGTAACCGACGAGATAGGCCGTCAAAATCAAACCCAGTTCATTCGCTGGGTAAGCGGCGGTCAGCAACCTCCAGCACGCAAGGTTGAACAGGAAACGGTCGTCCTGATACCGGATAAGGAGAGCTATCAGCCGGGTGATGTAGCAAATATCCTGGTGCAGGCACCCTTCAGCCCCGCGGAAGGCCTGCTGACGGTCAGCCGCAGCGGTATCCTTTACACAGAACGTTTTCAGATGGACGAGACCACCACAACACTGCATGTGCCTATTGAAGAAAAGCACATCCCAAACCTAAACGTACAGGTTGATTTAATTGGAGAGGCGCCACGCCTTGACGATGAGGGTGAGGTTTTGGCGGATGTGCCACCGCGGCCTGCTTATGCAGCCGGCCAACTTAACCTGAGGATACCTCCATTACAAAGGACCCTCTCTCTCCAAGCGACTCCTCGTGAAACGGAACTGGAGCCCGGTGGGGAGACAACTATTGACCTCGTCTTGACAGATGCAGGCAGACAGCCTGTCCCCGGCGCTGAGCTGACCGTAGTTGTGGTTGACGAGGCGATCCTGGCCCTGAGCAATTACCAGCTGGCTGATCCTATGGTTGTCTTCTATCGCAATCGCCCGTCTGACTTCAGCAGCCATTACGGTCGCTCCAGCATAGTCCTTGCAGACCCCCAGACACTCGCCGAAGATATCGAGGCAGGAGGTGAATTCGCGAACGAAATATTGGGGACCCAAGTTGCCGGAAAAGCGGTTATGGAGGAAGCTGAAGCGCCCGCAGCTGAGCCCCTTGCTGAAGATAGAGCTGCGCCTACACCCTCTGCCATCCAGGTTCGGTCAAATTTCAACCCGCTTGCCACTTTTACTCCCGAGGTGCGCACCGATGCAAACGGACGAGCCGAGGTAACAGTGCAACTGCCTGATAACCTGACGCGTTACAGGGTGATGGTAGTTGCTGTCGATGGGGGCAATCAATTCGGTGCAGCTGAGACCAATCTGGTCGCCCGTCTCCCGCTGATGGTGCGACCCTCAGCACCCCGCTTCCTCAATTTCGGCGATTCCTTTGAACTGCCGGTAGTGGTGCAGAACCAGACCGATAAACTTCTTACCGTCGACATAGTCGTCCAGGCAAGCAACATCGAGCTCACCAGCAGCCCCGGACAACGGGTGAACGTGTCTGCCCGTGACCGCTTGGAAGTTCGCTTTCCAGCGACGACAGTTATGCCGGGTATAGCTCGATTCCAGATCACGGCTGTTTCGAACGATTATGCTGATGCTGCAACAGTAGAGCTGCCCGTCTATACCCCGGCGACGACAGAAGCCTTCGCCACCTACGGAGTGATTGACAAGGGTGCTGTAGTACAACCTGTTGGTACGCCTAGTGATGTCTTTCCGCAGTTCGGCGGCTTGGAGATTAGCACCTCCTCCACAGCGCTGCAGGCGCTTACCGATGCCGTTCTTTACCTGGTGTCGTACCCCTTCGAATGCACAGAGCAGATAGCTTCCCGGATTTTAGCCGTAGCCGCCTTACGCGACGTGCTGAAAGCTTTCTCAGCTGACGGACTGCCATCGCCTGAGGAAATGGAGCGCGCCGTCGTACGCGATATCGATATGTTGCAAGGATTGCAAAACAACGATGGTGGTTTCCCATACTGGAAGCGCGGTCGTGACTCGATCCCGTACCATACCGCCCATGTAGCCCACGCCTTACAAAGAGCAAAGCTTATGGGTTTTGAGGTACCGGAGGACATGCAGCTGGGCGTCCAAGACTATCTGCTCCATATAGAGGATCACTTCCCATCGTGGTACAGCTTACAAATTCGACGGACAATAAGCGCCTACGCGCTCTACGTACGCCATTTGATGGACGATACAGACCGAGACAAAGCCCAACGTTTGTTGGACGAAGCAGGTTTGGATGAGTTGTCGTTAGAGGCGGTTGGCTGGTTGTGGATGGTGCTTGCCGAGGATCCGGCGTACATCGACGAATTGGAAGCTATACGCAGGCATGTGAACAACCGCGCGGTGGAAACTGCCGGGGCAGCCAACTTCACGACCTCCTACGGGGACGATGCTTATCTATTGCTGCACTCGAACCGGCGCACGGACGCTATCCTACTGGATGCACTGATCGTTGACAGTCCGCAGAATGACCTGATTCCCAAGGTGGTCAACGGGCTGTTGGCGCACCGCACCAAGGGTCGTTGGTACAATACCCAGGAGAACGTTTTCGTCTTACTGGCCATGGACCGCTACTTCAATACCTTCGAGGCACAGACACCGGACTTTGTGGCACGCATCTGGCTGGGGGATACCTATGCTGGTAGTCACGAGTTTGCCGGCCGGACTACCGAGCGGCACGCGACCGAAATTCCAATGGCTTTCCTGTTGGACGAAGCTGATGGGACGCAGGATTTGATCTTGAGTAAAGATGGACCTGGACGATTGTACTACCGGTTGGGGCTGCGATATTCGCCAACCGACCTGACCCTGGACCCGTTAGATATGGGCTTTGTCGTTCAGCGTAGATACGAAGCGGTGGATGACCCAGAGGATGTTTATCAGGACGAGGATGGCGCCTGGCACATCAAGGCAGGAGCACGCGTAAGGGTGCGGCTGACAATGGTAGCTGACAACCGTCGTTATCACGTAGCCCTGGTAGATCCCTTACCGGCAGGGCTAGAAATCGTCAATCCGTCATTAGCAGTATCTGGCAGCATCCCGCAAGACCCCACCAGCTCGGACTACCGCTACGGGTGGTGGTGGTGGGGGTCCTGGTACGAACACCAGAATATGCGTGATGAACGGGCTGAGGCTTTTGCCTCGCTGTTATGGGATGGGGTCTACGATTATTCATATATTGCCCGTGCTACAACACCGGGCAAATTCGTAGTGCCGCCAGCCAAAGCGGAGGAGATGTACTCACCGGAGGTGTTCGGTCGCAGCGGAAGCGATTGGGTGTTTGTGGAGTAAGTGTGATAGCCATCGAATAAGCCTGTGAATTAATTCACAGAATACGCTGTGTGAGGCAACTTCGCTGCGCGTGAAACACTCAAAGGAAATTAATGTATAATCCTAAGAAATGATATCTAGGGATATATAAGGGATGTAAAGAGATGAGAATCAAACGTTTCCTGATAATTGTAGTACTAACCATCTCCTTGTTGCTGTTATATTTAGGATCGGCTTTTGCGCAGGAAAACCCTCCAGACCCACAAAATCCTGTAGCCCTGTTTTTATCCGAAACTACCGGGATGGACTACGATGAAATCATCAACTTACAGCAATCCGGTCACGGTTTGGGCAACATTGCTCGAGCGTACAACCTTTTTTTAGCCACAGATAGAACTATAAGTGAGGTGCTGGAATCCAGATCCCAGGGGATCGGTTGGGGACAGTTATACAAAGAAGCCGGATTGAAACCTGGCGGCGGAGGGCAAGGTCTTGGATGGTTGCTTGGGAAAAACAAGGGGGCTAATCGATCCAAAAACACTCGTCCACCAGAATGGACTGGTGGTCCACCAGATCATGCTGGCCCGCCTGATCACGCAGGTCCTAAACCAGACAGCGAAGCGCCGGAACCCGCTGGTCCACCCGTTCATGGTGGACCTAAATAGGCAACCTGTTTCAACAGGTCTGATAGCCATCGAACAAGCCTGTGAATTAATTCACAGGCCAACTATCGATCATCAAACATGCTAAAGCATGTTATGCGCCGGGTGAGGCAACTTTCATCCATTAAAGATCAAAACTGTTTTAGCCTTGTAACGCGTGCGCAATCTATTTGCTTATCGAGGGATAATGAGCGAATTGCGAGTCTCATCAAAAAGTGAGATGTCTGCCTGCCATATTTCCTCAGCAGCAAACAGATAAAATGTAACGAAACGCTGCTCGGTCCACGCTAACCATACTTGCGTTCTTACAACAGGGGGCTGTGCATCAAAGAATTGTATTGTTCCGTCCAAGACAACTGCAGGGTTGCCAGAAAGGGTGTCCGATCGTGCCTGTTCGAGATGTGAGAATTCCACTGCCGTCATGTTAATCAATCCAATCTGGTCAGCGATTACCAGGATGGCTTCGAGATCCTGGTCGTTAAGGTGAGATTCTCCACCTCCCATCCATGCTGACATCCGATCACCATCGTTTCCGGCGGGAAGCGGTGAGAGCACTAAAGCTCCACCGGCGAATTCGATAGGTACAGCAAGAGCCTGACTGTCGAAAGACTGTAAGAACTCCGGGTTCTGTTTAACAAACACGATGCTTTCCAGGTTTTCTAGGTTTACTTGAGTTGAATACCAGCCATTCGGGATGGTTATTCCGACATCACCTAACATGCTTGCAGTAGGCAAGAGGTAAAAAGGAGTTTCAGACGGTCTTGGGAGCGCACTGATCGTGGTTTGTGTTAGAGGTATGGAGGCACTAGTTTCTAACAAAACAGTTTTGATTGGTGTAAGCGTGGGCTGTGGTGGGGATTGAGGTTGTTGGCACGAGACCACTATCGTCGCAACAACCATCAAAAAAAGTCTTCTTAGTGAATTTTGTGGCATAAGAATCCAGTCCAATTATTGCATTGTAGTAATCTATTTTACACGATCTAAGTTGCAGGTTTTATGTCCTTAGTTAAGGGTGATATTAAATATCCCTTACTGATCAGGTCGACTTACTCGAGCACCGGGCTGGCGGGGAGTCATTTCGGCTTGCTACACGGCTTGCTGCGCGGCTTGCTATGCAAGCTTGGTGATTGGCTTTTCCTGGGAGAGATCAGGAAGACGGCCTGGTTGGCGGCAACGGCGGCGATGACGGCGCGCACCAGACCCCAGGCGCCGAAGGCGTCGCAGGAGACCTTGACGCTGAAATCGTCGGCCAGA
>CBFDCK010000066.1:0-16116 GCA_965603285.1 uncultured bacterium | reverse complement strand
TACCTAAAACAATGGATAACGACGTCTTTGGTACCGATTATACAATCGGCTTTTCCACAGCCATAACGCGCAGCGTCGAGCTCATTAATATCCTGCGGACTTCTTCTGGTTCACACGAACGCATAGCTGTGGTCGAACTCTTCGGACGTAATTCTGGTGAAACATGCTTGATGACATCGTACCTGGCAAGTGTAGACCGGACCTTAATCCCAGAGGTTCGGTTTGATCTCGATAAATTAATCCACCTTCTAATCGAAGACCGTAACAACAATCCAAGCCGGTATGCAATGGTTTTAATATCAGAAGGAGCGCGCTTAATAGACGACCAAATTACTGGTACTTCACGGGACGAAATTTCGAACGATGATCAGGGTGTCCCAATTGGCAGGCTTACCGTTGAACTTATTAAACAGAAAGGCGAGTTTAATACCCTCTACCAGCACTTAGCCTACCTCATGCGCAGTGGCGTGCCTGACTCTCTCGATTTGATGGTGGCAGAAAATTATGCTAACCTGGCAATGGATTTGATCACAAAACATCAGTACGGCAGAATGGTCGCTTTACAGGGTGGACGTTATACAGACGTCGCGGTAAACACTGTTACACAAGGAGTTAAACGTGTGGATGTAGATGAATTCTATGATGCAGAAAATTATTGCCCGAAGATGCATTCCATTGAAGGTAGACCAATGTTCCTGTATTAAGCATGGCATTTATCTTCTTCGAAATGAAGGAGAACCTGGCAACTAAAATCACACGTAATGATATGCGGGTGATTTTGTATACACCAGATTGGATCAGAATTTCTATTAGGACAGGATTTACTGGAACATTATTTGGTCGACACGCACGTTTTCAATTCCTACAAAGGTGGAAAGACGATCGATTAATTCAGGGCACAAGCCGATCGTACAATTAGGAAACTCCAACAGGTAGCCGCGCCCTTGTACAAACACATGGAAAGCAAAACGGTCATTTCCAGGATAAGATGTTATAACTCCATGCAGCATACGCATGCGCAGTTCATCCCGAGTTTTGTCTCCGGTCGAACGTATGATGATCGTCATCATCTGTACCTGCTGATCCTCTTTTAATCCAGGTGTGGGTGGAACAATGAAGGGTGGTAATTCGATTGATCCCGTGGTGGCTGTATCAGCTGCACTTACCTGATGATTGGGTGAGGCAGCACCAATCGACTCTGTATGCACATATTCTTTATCATCCTGCTGGTTTTCCTGTGAAGTACCTTTCGCAAGGACTGATTCTGGTACTTCAATATGAGCTGTATCTTCTCCAAGAATGTGCTGCTCCTTACTTCCTTCCCCTTGGTCAACTAAAAAATCATTCTCCATCTCAACTGGATCGACAGGTTCTTTCTCAACGACTCCCTGCCCATCCTCATCAATGACCGCATTTTGTGCGCTTTCTGCTATTCGGTCATCCATCTCCACGACTCGCGCGGATTCTTTGTCTGTGGATCCTTGTTCAAATTCATTATTTACACGTTCGAATGATTCGTCTTCCTTCAATTGCTGGATGACCCCGCTCCCACCACCTTCCAGGGTCATTTTCGATGTATGAACATCCACTTTCGGGAGAAGCATCTCCTTTTTCGATCCGTCAACTTGTGGAGCATCAGTAGGACTCAGTTTTGAAAAATCATCGATGATGCGGTCCACTAAAACTTTCGGCTCAACACTGCTGCTGTCTACACGCCCTTCGACCAAAACGATATTATCTACCATAATCATTTTCGTGGTCTTTCTCCAAGTTCTCGGAAAGACCACCAACTCTATCTCACCCTGCAAGTCCTCTAAGGTAACGAACCCCATTGCCTGCCCAGCCTTCGTCTGGTGATGTCTGATACGTGTGATCATACCTGCAACCTGGACCCGTTCTTTGGGATCAGCTTCTACGAGCTGAGCAGAATAGTGGGTGATGGAATCTGTCAGGATATCCATCACCGGATTAAGAGGATGGTCTGAAATATAAAGACCGATTAGTTCTCGCTCCCAGTTAAGGATTTCGTGTTTGCTTATCTCGCTGGTTGCTTTTAGTAAATTAATCTCTTCTTCAACCCCGGTGTGCGCTCCAAACAAGCTTATCTGACCGGTCTCCAATGCCCTGAAATGAGAACTGCTGACTGCAACAATCCTGTCAAGAGCATTCAATAATGCGATTCTGGTCCCGAAATCATCCAGTGCGCCAACTTTGATCAGACATTCTAAGCCCCGTTTGCCGACATCACGTAAATCTACTCTGTGGGCGAAATCATCGAGATCCATAAAAGATCCCGATTCACGTGCTTTGAGGATCGCATCTACTGGATCCTGCCCAATGTTCTTAACTGCGCCTAGCCCGAAGCGAATAACAGAATTGCCTTCTGTACGGTCTTCAATTCCGAAATCCCAATAGCTGGCATTAATATTGGGAGCTCCTACTGGTATTCCCATCCGACGGCAGTCCGCAATGTAGAATGCAACTTTAGACGTATCATTTTTAACCACGGATAGAAGGGCTGTCATGTATTCGACCGTGTAATGGGTCTTTAAATATGCAGTTTGAACTGCGATTACACCATAATCGACGGCATGACTTTTATTAAATCCATACCTGGCGAATTCACGCCAATCCTCAAATATATCACTGGCGGTATTCTCGGGAATTCCGTTTTTCACAGCCCCATCAATGAATTTCTGGCGATGTTTCTGCAGTTTTCTCTTAATTTTTTTCGCTATCGCCTTACGAAGATCGTCCGCCTCGGGTGCCGAATAACCAGCCAATTCCATCGCAGCGAACATAAGCTGCTCCTGATAGACCGGGTAACCGAATGTCTCTTTGAAAATGGGCTCTAATTTTGGGTGGCGGTACTCGATAATCTCTTCACCATGCATGCGGCGAATATATCCGGGGATAAAGTCCATCGGTCCAGGACGGAACAAAGCGACCATCGCAATAACGTTCGCCAGTTCCTTAGGTTTCATTTCCATTAACCACCGACGCATACCCGAACCTTCCACCTGGAAAACACCAGCAGTTTCACCCCGACCTAATAACTCATACGTCTGTGGGTCGTCAGTTGGTATATTACCCAGGTGCAGGTTTACACCATGCCGTTTGCTGATCAGGTTGCAGGCACGCGCCATGATCGTCAACGTTGTCAATCCCAAGAAGTCAACCTTCAGCAGCCCCAGCGAGTCTACAATATTCATATCAAATTGAGTGACCGTTTTAATGGGGCTCTCTGCAGCGGCACCTCTTGTTGGACGATGCAGCGGAATGTATTCGACAATTGGTTTGTCAGTTATTATCACTCCAGCGGCGTGTGTTCCGGCACTGCGCACCACACCCTCCATTTGCTTTGCAGTATCGATCAGGTCTTTCAAATAAGGGGCTGAATCGTAAAGCTGCTTGAACTCGGAAACCCCTTGCAGTGCTCCTTCAATCGTGACCGGCAATCCAGGAACATTGGGGATTAATTTTGCAACCCGATCGACTTCATTCAATGGTATATCCTTCACCCTGCCAACGTCACGGATTGCAGCGCGTGCGCCCATCGTCCCGAAGGTGATTATCTGAGCCACCTTATCGTCGCCATATTTCCTGGCGGTATATTCCATCATTTCTGCTCGCCGGTCATCGCGGAAATCCAGGTCGATATCGGGCATTGAAATTCGTCCAGGATTGAGGAAGCGCTCAAAAATCAACCCGTGTTCGAGGGGGTCTACCAGCGTGATATCCAGCGAATATGCCACGATCGATCCGGCAGCCGAACCGCGGGCGTTGTACCAGATATCGCGACTGCGTGCATGACGGCACAGATCCCAAACGATCAGGAAATATGTATCAAATCCCATCCGGTGAATGACATCCAATTCATAATCCAGGCGCTCTCGTACTTCCTGATCTTGTGTTCGGGGACCGTATCTACGGCTCAAACCATCTTCGCACAGGCTGCGCAAATAACTTTTGGCTGAATAATCCTCTGGAACGGAAAACTCCGGCAGATGATAACCTTTAAAATCCAGGTCAACATTACATCTTTCGGCAATCATTACTGTGTTGCTGATGGCTTCTGGTACTTCCGAAAATATGCGCGCCATCTCCTCTGAACTGCGCAGGTAAAATGAGTTATCCGCCATCCGCATTCGCTTGGGATCTTTTAATAAACAGCCGGTTTGCACCGCTAACAGTATGTCCTGCAGCATTGCGTCCTCGGGGTTGATGTAATGGACATCGTTTGTGGCGACAAACTTGGACTCATAGCGGCGCCCAAGATCGATCAGGGTTCTATTGATCTGCTCTAATTCGCTGATATTATGTTGTTGGAGTTCCAGGAAAAATCGATCGCCGCCGAAGACATCGTAATACC
Organism: uncultured bacterium; assembly: GCA_965603285.1. GTDB lineage: Bacteria > Chloroflexota > Anaerolineae > Anaerolineales > UBA4823 > JAUWPO01. The sequence goes on along the minus strand of CBFDCK010000066.1, from coordinate 11,744 downwards.
AATCCAACTTCTCTTGAGCAATTTTTATATCCCCTTGCAACAATAGTCGTGGGATTTCGGCGGACATGCATCCTGAAGTGCTGATCAGACCATCCGAATGAGCGGCGAGATATTCATGGTCAATACGCGGGTAGTAATAAAATCCCTCTAATTGAGCGGCGCTGGCGATCTTTATCAGGTTCTGGTAGCCAGTCTGGTTCTCTGCAATAAGCAATAAATGGCTTGATTTCTTGTCAAGTTTCGAATCACGAGAACGCATCCCGCGGGCAGCGAGATATGCTTCTACGCCAATGATTGGCTTAATCCCAGCTTTATTAGCCGCGTTGTAGAATTCGACCACCCCATACATCGTGCCATGATCGGTTAAAGCCAGTGCCGGCATGTCCATCTCTTTCGCCCGTTGTACCAACTTCTCGATATTGCTGAAGCCGTCCAATAAAGAATACTCGGAATGTACATGCAGGTGGACGAAGGACATATGATGTTATTTATTTGATCTAAGTTAGTAAAGAAATTTTAGCGGCTGATTTTGCCGCCGGTGAATCCTGCTTTAATGGTACCAAATCAATCATTTCGATCCGCAGCATGACCGCTGTCATGAAGCAAAAATTGGCACAAAACATTATAGCATCAGGTGCATCTTATATACCAACATTTAAGGTTAGAAAATCACATTTCCCCAGAAATTAAATCACCCCCCCCCATTACTCCCATTACATGATCAACTAATTCTCCTCTCAAACACCGGATTTACCTTCGGTTAATGTGCCTATGCTATAATCGCCCGCACGAGGTAATTGAAAATGTTAAAGAAATTTGTCAGTGTTGTTGGAGGCGATCCCAACAAACGCGCAATTGAAAAATACACGAGTATTGTCGATCAAATCAATGCCCTAGAATCCCAATTTGAGATGCTGAGCGATGAAGCGCTGTCTGCCAAGACTGATGAATTTCGAAGTAGGCTGGCGAACAGCGAGACGTTGGATGACCTGCTCGTTGAAGCCTTCGCCACCGTGAGGGAAGCTAGCAAGCGCACTCTTGGAATGAGACATTTCGATGTCCAATTGATCGGCGGCATTGCCATGCACGAGGGAATAATCGTTGAAATGCGCACCGGTGAAGGGAAAACCTTGGTAGCTACGCTGCCTCTCTATCTAAACGCACTCACCGGACATGGGAATCATCTGGTCACTGTAAACGACTATCTTGCCAGACGAGATGCCCGCTGGATGGCTCCAATATACAACATGCTTGGTTTGAGCGTGGGAGTGTTACAAATGGCTTCCCGGACGGAAAGCGGTAGGAAAGCCTTTCTGGTAGATTTAGAACGCCAATCCCCGCACGAGGATCAGGACCAACTTCTCATGGTGCCTCGCCGTTTGGCGTATGAAGCCAATATCACATACGGAACGAACAGTGAATTTGGCTTTGACTATCTGCGCGACAACATGACAATGCAACTGGAAGATCGTGTCCAGCGCGATTTTTACTTCGCCATTATTGACGAAGTTGACAACATCTTGATCGACGAAGCGCGAACGCCTCTAATCATCTCAGGTCCAGCTCAGGATGAGGCCGAATGGTATATCCAAACCGCACAAGTTGTCAAGAAAATAAACCCTGAAGACTATGAGATAAACGAAAAAGACCGCTCCGTCTTCCTTACCGAAATTGGTGAAGTACACGTTGAGGATTTACTTGGAGTTTCCTTACGTGATCCAGACCGACCTGAAGACATTACCCCAGAGCAGGCACGTCTACTAGGCTATCTCGAACAATCACTTCGGGCGCAGTTCCTCTATCGGCGCAACAAGGAATACCTGGTTCAAGGCGGCAAGGTCGTTATCGTCGATGACTTCACAGGTAGATTGATGCCAGGTCGCCGCTGGTCCGATGGACTGCACCAGGCTGTTGAAGCCAAAGAAGGGGTCAAAGTGCAATCCGAATCCGTCACCTACGCCACCATAACGATCCAAAATTACTTCCGGATGTATGAAAAACTCGCTGGTATGACCGGCACAGCCGTCACGGAAGCTGAAGAATTCAACGAAATATATTCACTGGACGTACTCGCAATCCCCACCAACCTGGAGTACCAGGCCGCTCATCCAGAATACGGACTTGAAGAGTTAGACGCACGTGATCAGAAGGGTTATAAGTATCGCTATTATGCTCACCTTGATGACCCCGAACATGACCCGGTGTTCTGGAAACGCAAGGATTACCCGGACGTTGTATATCGTACCGAAGAAGTCAAACTGCGCGCCATCGCCGAGGAAATCTTTCGATATCACGTATTAGGGAGACCACTTTTAGTAGGAACGACTTCTGTCGAGCTCTCAGACCGCGTCTCGAATCGCCTGCGCGCGGAGCCCATAAGACGCCTGGCTCAGGTGATATTGATCCGAGATGCCTGGATGGAGCAGAACAACAGGGAGCAAGATGGACGTCTGATTCCAGAACTGGAATTCCTCAATGCACCACTTTCCAAATTGGAGACTGCTGGGATGCGTAAAATGGCTCGCGATCTTGGCATATCATTTAATCCTGAGGACCCGGATAATGTGAGGCGACTTCTTTCAATTTTGGATATCCCCCTCGAGAAAACGGAACGACTTGTAAAAGACCTGAAAGGCGGCATCCCTCACCAGGTACTGAATGCACGCAAACACACCGAAGAGAGCCAGATCATTGCCGGTGCGGGCGCATTTGGAGCTGTGACAATTGCAACAAATATGGCCGGTCGTGGTGTGGATATTAAACTGGGCGGTGAACTGGCTGAAGAAATCATGACTGGAATTCACAGGGTGCTCAAGCGCTCTGGATATGAAAATCCTTTCGATATGACCATGGAAGAACGTCAACAGGCTTTGCTTGAACTGGATCCTTCTAAGCATGGAATTTATGAATCTGAAATCAACTTCTACTTCAAGCATATGCAGGAAATGGAACAGGTCAGAGACCTGGGCGGTCTTCATGTCATAGGTTCTGAACGTCACGAGGCGCGCCGCATAGACAACCAGCTGCGCGGTCGAGCCGCCCGGCAGGGTGATCCGGGATCATCTCGATTTTATCTCTCGATGGAAGATGAGTTGATGCGGCTTTTCGGCGGGCAGCAAGCTGATAGCCTAATGCAGCGCATGAAAATCGACGACGCCCTTCCCCTTGAGATGGGTCTGGTAGGTCGCCTGGTGGAGCAATCACAAACCCGCGTTGAAGGTGCAAACTTTGATGTCCGCAAGCACCTCCTAGAATACGACGACGTGCTAAACAATCAACGGTCAAAAATATATACACAGCGCAATCGTATCTTCACCAAAGATGATTTAACAGATGACGTGACCAAAATGCTACGGGAGGAAGTCAACCGTCGTGTCCCCGAATCCCTGGAAGACGATTCGAGTCCATGGAGGCTGTTGAGCTGGTTGGGTCAGATTCAACCTCCAATTTCAGTCAACGGTTTCATGTACCCGCCGTACTCCTACCAATTGCTGGTCGATTACCTCAACAGCACTCTTCCCCAAGGCGCTGACCTTCAGTCAGTGCGCGATTCTTTGCTCGCCATCGTGAAAGATTCGCTCGAAGCAGAAAATACGTACTTTATAACGACCGTAGAAAATCTATTATTCCAGGCGCAGTCCAGGCTGGAGATGCAATTATCCGAGCGGTTGGATCTGTTGGATACTTACCTGGAAGGTTTGGCTCTCGCAGATGAAACGGATAACCGCGATTCCGCGGAAATCCTGGTTGATCTCACGAGCACCATTCAATTCCCGGTCAAACTTACATCATCTGAGCAAAAATCCCTACAAGACGATCCTGATGGTGTCAAAAATATCATACGTGAGCAAATTGAAACCGCATCCACATCCCATGCGGTCGCCCGATTGATTGGAGCAATTGAGCGGCGCATTGAAGAACCCCTGGACGTTAATGCCAAACAGCTGCAAACCGACGATTGGGATACCATATCCGAAAAGGTTTTGACGGCGGTTGCAGCCATTTACGATAAGCGCCTGCAACGCTATTTAGGTGAAGGTGGTCAGATCACCAAAGATCTAGATAGTGCGCTATCCCAGATCCATGATCCAATAGACCAGCAAGTACTGCTGCAGCTCCTTCTACTTTTACCTCAAGGCTCACGCGCAAGCTTTGACAAAAAAACCCACCGCCGCACCTGGCAGCGTACGACCCGTTTTACATATTTTTACTATGTTGACCGATTTTTGGAAAATCGAGAATTAGATGAAATCCGCCAGGATGTGCTCAACCATTTAGAAAAAGCGCACGAGTTCATGCTCCAAATTTGGGGACAAGCTGAGTTCAGCCGGTTGGCGTCGTCTTCAATAACGAACCTTGATGATAGGACACGCACAGATATTAAGAATGCCCTTGGTGACCAAGTCTTCGAGCAATTTGAAAATAAGTCTCTCCAGGACCTAGAAGAGGCTGTCAAAGAGATAATCCTGAATGAGCTGGGACGCCGCTCTCTGACCGAGATTTATCGCCAGTTGCTGCTGCGGGTGATTACCGAACTATGGGTAGATTACCTGACTCAAATGGAAGCTCTGCGCGTAACAATAGGTCTGGAAGCCTACGCCCAGCGTGATCCATTGGTGCAGTATAAGAACAAGGCATATGCCCTGTTTCAGGAACTTATGGACAATATGCGCCTCAGCGTAGTGACGCGCATGTTTACCTTCCGGCCGCGTGATATAAGCAGCGTTCAGACGTCATCAAACCGTGAGCAGACACTTGCAGAAGAATCAATTACTGTAGTTGAGAGTGCCCTGCAACCAGCGGAGATTCCAGGTGCAACGCCAGAACCTGTTCCGGAGACCGCCTCACAAGGTGGTAAAGACCAGGGTGCTCAAACCGATCCCCAACAACCTACCAAATCAACTAAACGAAAGCGACGCCGGCGCCGGCGTAAATAATTGCTATTTATCTCAAACGGGAGCAATCTGACAGGTAGTACAGATGTGCGTGCTGCGCTGTCCGACGATGATGCGCTCAATCAGCGTGCCGCATTCAGGACACGTCTCCCCAGTGCGCTGGTAGACTCGTAAATAATTCTGGAAATCCCCCCCGCGATACACCCAATCGAAGCTGGTGCCATTACGGTTAATCCCGTCCTCCAATACCCGACGGATGCTGCCCCACAATTGATCGCTCCCTTCTCGATCAATTTGGTTCGAAATCGTGAGGGGGTGGATTTTTGCCCTGTGCAGCGCTTCGTCGACATATATATTCCCCATGCCTGCTAAAAAAGTTTGGTCCAAGAGCAGAGGTTTTATTTGACGCCGGCGAGAGTTCAATCCACCGAATAGTACTTCCGGTGTAAAATCCGTTCCAAGCGGTTCGGGACCGAGTGAGCCTAAAATTTCTTTAGGGTCAGACACCAGCCATACCCGTCCAAATTTACGGGTGTCATTAAACGCCAATCGGTTTCCGTTATCCAGATCAAGGGTCAAACGATGATGGATACCCGGGGGCTCCCCGGCTGATTCGAGCACTAAGTCTCCACTCATACGCAAATGAAAGAGCAGTGTATCCGTATCCAAGCGCAGAAGTAAATATTTCCCCCTGCGCCCAATATCTTCGATAATCTGACCCATGATTCTGTCAGCGAACTCATCAGGAGTTGGATATACCAGGGTGCGCTGCCATAATAAATCCGAACCCACGATCACCCTGCCTAACAAAGGTGGGCTATCTGGCCCACCTTCGCGTAACACCCTGCTGATTGTTTCCACTTCGGGAAGTTCGGGCATGATTATTCGTGAAATAACTCTCCAACGCTGCGACCTTCATGAGCTCGTAAAATCACTTCACCCAACAGAGCCTCTATCGATAATATGGTCAGTTTATTACCCATAATCCTTTTGTCTTCAGGAGATATTGGAATTGTATTTGTAGTAATAATTTTCTTAACGGGAAGTTCTGCAAGCCGTTCAGCTGCCAACGAGGAGAAAACCGGGTGAACGAATACAACGTAGGCATTTCGGGCATTGTTTTCCTTGACTAAATCCACCGCTCCTACCATTGAACCCGCAGTATCGACCTCATCATCAACGATGATCACGTCACGTCCTTCCACAGAGCCAATCAGGGTCAGCGCTTCTGCCTCTACTTCGTTGTCTGCGCGTCTCTTTTCGACGAAAGCAATTGGAGCGTTGATCTTGGCGGCGAAGTTTCTAGCTTTCTTGGCAAAACCCAAATCAGCCGCTACAACTACGGGGTCTTTCATTTCGGGAAGCAATTTCAACACATAATCCGTTATGATGTGAAATGCGGTCAGCACATCACCTGGGATCGAGAAAAACCCTTGAATTTGTCCGGCGTGCAGATCAAGGGTGATATAGCGGTCAGCGCCGGCGACTTCGATCATATCCGCAACCAGGCGGGCTGTGATGGGAACTCGCGGCAAATCCTTCTTGTCGGACCTGGCGTATGCGAGATATGGAACAACTGCGGTGACTCGCCCGGCAGAATCCAGCCGCAGCGTTTGCAGCATGATCAACAATTCCATCAAGTTGCGGTGCACTGGTGGAGCGCTGGTTTGGATAACATATACATCCTGGCCGCGCACACTTTTTTGCAGCCTCACGAACAAATTTTGGTTTGGAAACTGGACCACATCGCAGCCGCTCAGGGGCTGTCCTAAATATTTAGCGATTCCCGCAGCCAGGTCCGGTGCCGCACTGCCTGCCAGAAGCTTAATACCTCCATACATACCACAATCTCGAGGGACCAGATGACTGGGCATAAAGTATCAACCTCCTTCCCGCCACTCCGGGCGTAATACACTCATCCAAATAATATCGACATAATGTCCATTTTTATACATTCCCTGACGTGCACGACCTTCGTGAACAAATCCCGCCTTTTCATAAGCCCGCACAGCTCGGGGATTATCTTCGTATACCTGAAGGGCAATCCGGTTGAGGTTCAGTGTATTAAAACTGTGATCCAATAACACTCTCATCGCTTCAGTGCCGTAGCCTTGATCCCAATAACCTTTTTCTCCAATAAATATACCAACTTCAGCCGAGCGCAGGCGCCAATCGATGTTGTGTATACCGCAGTTGCCAATCATAACCCACCCTTCATCCTGTGGAATCTCGATCACCATCGGATGCTCCACAGCCGGGCGCTTGATCATATCCTCGAACCATTTTTCCTCTTCTGCCATTGACAATGGCAGATGGAGTAAAAGCCCTGCGCGCACCTCGGGGTCGTTGAGCCATTCCACGAAGCGCCCTAAATCACTCCGTTCTACAGCCCGTAAACGCAGTTTGTCGCCGTAAATCATGCCAACCCTCCATGGATAAGTGTATCCACCGCCTGCCAGGGTGATAATTCCCTTTTGTAGACCTCTTGCAGAACCTGTCCGTATTGTGATTCAGAAACCGAGTCTCTCCAACGAGCCATCAGGGTTTCACGCAGTAACACATCAAGCTCAGTCTGTAAGCGCGCCTGGTCGCGCTGCTGCCACTCCCCGGTTTGCCGCAGGTAATTATAATGCTCCTTTATAGATGCTGCCAGTTCGGGAATCCCAGTACCGTCTGTGGCAATTGTGCGCCTGATTGGTGGGATCCAAAGCGCCCCACTGCTGTTAGATCCTCCCGAGTCCGGCGGAGATCCACCACCCTGTGGTTCACTGGCTGCCGTTACCGCCATTCGTTCTCCGTGATGGCTGACGAATTCGTGCCGCACTGGATGAGCGAGCTGCAGCATACCGCGCAACGCTCGCTCTGCAGCTTCGACCCCCGGTAGGTCTGCCTTATTAACGACCAGGACGTCGGCGATCTCCAGGATGCCTGCCTTGATCGCCTGGACATCGTCTCCCAAACCGGGAGCTTCGATCACCAAAGTCGTATGCGCCAGCCGGGCGATATCCACCTCCGCCTGCCCCGCTCCAACGGTTTCGATCAGGATTATTTCATATCCAGCCGCATCCAAAACCTGGACCACGCCAGCAGTGGCGCTCGCCAACCCGCCCAATGAGCCGCGCGAGGCCATCGATCGGATGAAAATACCAGCATCACCTGCCAGATCGCGCATGCGAATGCGGTCTCCGAGCAGGGCGCCGCCAGTAAATGGACTGGAAGGATCCACCGCCACGATTGCTACCTGCGGTGGTTTTTGCGCCTCACCGCCGTCCACCTCTGGGGAGCGGCGCAGATACTGGGCAAGCTGGTTTACGAGTGCGGATTTCCCGGTTCCCGGAGCACCTGTCACCCCTATCAGATGCGCCCGACCGGTGGATGAAAATAGCTCGCTCAAGGCAGTCCGACCTGTCGCAGTATCGTTCTCCACCTGCGTCAACAGGCGGGCAAGGGCGAGCCGGTTCCCCTCCATTACTGCTTCGGTTAGAGCCATGAATACTTATTGTGAGTCAACGCCAAGCACTACTTCGCGGATATCCTTAATTATTGTGCTGGTCCTGGTGCCCGGTCCGTAAATACCTGTCACCCCGATGGCATGTAAATGTAACACATCCTCGTCCGGGATTATGCCACCCAGAAAGACGCTCACGTCCTCCTGTCCATTAGCCTTGAGCATCTCCATCACTCTTGGAACGATAGCCATATGGGCGCCCGATAGGATTGATAATCCGACCGCATCGACGTCCTCCTGCAAGGCGCTTTCGGCGATCATTTCAGGCGTCTGGCGCAAGCCTGTGTAGATGACCTCCATACCGGCGTCGCGCAGGGCGCGGGCGACCACTTTGGCGCCGCGGTCGTGCCCATCAAGACCGGGTTTGGCAATTAGAACGCGGATCTTTCGCTCAGTCATAGTTTACTTCCGGGAAAAATTTGAGTTTTTATTGACAATTACGGTGTCCTGCAACAGGCGCGAAAAATTTTCATGTATGAAGTTTATTTTTACCATAGAAAACGCAAAAATCACAGAGAAAAATAAAATAACTATACGGACTCTGCAGGCTGTGCGGTAAATGATCAACCATATTGAAAAAGTGTTAATATAATCATTGCTGTCTGATGGTCTGGAATTTTGGATGTTTCAATTGAATAAAGAGTAAATTTCTACTACCTATGAGGAATTATACCGCGTTCCACGATTTAACGAAAATGGAGCCACATGTTTTTCTGTGACTCCATTAATTATTTGGTTACTTGGATACTTGGATCGTCTTAGGGCATAAAACCATCGATCCAACCAAGAATTTCGGGGATATCAACCCGGCTCGAATAGCCGACGCCCGCGCAGTTGTAGTTGGTCACGTACGAGTTTACCGCTAGGATGGTGTCCGTGCCGCCCTCGAGATCGGGACCGCCGGAGTCGCCAAAGCATGTGCCGCCTTTATCCTGGCTGGCATTCAGGGAAAGTCTCATGAACTCGGCGCTGTGCACGAATTTGCCCGAGACCATTTGGGACGGTGCGTAGAGACGGTTCTTGAGCCCGACCCAGTACGGTGGACCACCACCACGAAGTTCTTCCTGGACCCCATAGCCGACGAAATCTACATCTGTTTTATTCTTCAGCGTGTCTACAAATCCAGCTGCGGGTAAAGCGGCATATTCACCCACTACACCCACCGGTACGGGTTCAGATAATACAACCACACCCACGTCGCGATAGGAAAATGCGGGCAGACCGTTACCACCCCCATAAGGATTTTCATCACTCCGGTATTTCGGATTAGTGTAAGGAGTACCTTCAAAGGATGTTGAACCGCCAAATGGATATTCAGGATTACCTTCAACAATCTCGTCGAACCAAACTCGTGCTGCATCTGCCCCATCGGTGCAGTGACCTGCAGTGAGCACCAAATTTGGAGCAATAAGTGCCCCGCTGCAGCGCCAAGCGGGTCCACCGCCGACATCAAATACTATCAAACCTACATAGGGATGGTTATCCCCATCTGGTTGACCGTTGGTGATGGCATAGGCGACGCTTGCTAAACCGAATGCCAATACAAGTACCAAAACTAATACAAATGTAAGTTTTTTCATGTTATTCTCCTTTTGCATTATATTGCCTGGTTGGGTTATTCCCAGCCGCACTGGATGCCAGACATTCACCAGTGCCGCTATACCGGTAAGAATTGCGCAATCCTATCACTGTCCACCAACAGTGTCAATGAATTTTATGTTATTATATTATTAAGCATTATTATTTGCCATTTCAAAAAGGTGTTCGCCAAAGATTTTGCGATATAAAAAAATTTGTGCGGTATCACTCATATTTAACCGTATTGAATCTACAACTATGGTACAATTTGCCACCCAATTTTTTTTTGGCCAAAATCCCAATATACCAACCTAGAGGTTCATATGAAAAAGACCAGATTTGCAACACTAATACTTGTGGTGATTATGCTGCTAATATTCGCAGTGCCTGCAGTAGCAATCACTAATGGAGAGCTAGATGGAGAAGGACATCCGCACGTTGTCCTCTTGTTAATGGAAATTGCAGGAGAACCAGCATACCGATGTAGCGGAACATTATTGAGTCCAACAGTTCTTTTAACTGCCGGACATTGTGTTTCAAACTATCCAGATGAACCATTTTCTGGGATGCGCGTATTCACTGAATCAGATGTTGAATATGGCAACAACAAATACCCATATAAAAGCGGTAAAAATAGCGTAGAAGCGAAAGCATGGTATCCCCACCCACTATATGAAAAGGGTCCTTGGTTCGCTCATGATGTTGGAGTTGTTATCCTTAAGAAGTCTATTAAATTAGATACTTATGGTGTACTACCGGAAGCAGATCAACTCGACGAACTGGCATCTCTACGTGGTCAGCAAGACACCACTTTTACTGCAGTAGGATATGGACTTCAACAAATCAATCCGGTACATGTCCAATCTGAACGAATACGGATGGTGGCTTATCCTAAACTAAATCAAATTAATGCACCCGGTATGACAGGTGATTTTTCGATGCTGCTTTCAAATAATCACTCAACCGGCGGCACCTGCTTTGGTGATTCAGGTGGACCGAATTTCCTCGGTGACAGCAATGTTGTGGCAGGCGTTACATCATTCGGTTTAAATGGAAATTGCGCCGGCACCGGTGGCGTATTCCGCATGGACAGACAAAATGTCCTGAACTTTGTTAACCAATACTTGCCCTAGTAAATAGATTTTTACTAGAAGGGGGTATCGTTAAAAGCAATACAACGGGGTTGTCTGCTTCACCTGATTAGACAGCCTCGTTGTTTTTTTTTCTTAAGAGCTTATTTAATAGTGTTAAGTGTCAAAGCCCCTGATACAAAAGAAGAGGGGGAAATAAGAGGGGTTTTTCTACCAAAAATCAGTTAGCTTATTGATTAGCTGATTAATTACTAACAACCCGTTCACAGCAGATTGCTATTAAAATGCATCTATATTATAATTAGACCGGTATTGTCACATATGATCCAGTTATTGAATTTCAATGAGGTTAGACTACGGATGGTCACAATTTAACCAGCAGCAATAATAAAGTGCTCGTCCTTGTCGGCACTCGCAAAGGCGCCTTTATTTTCAGCGGCGATCAAGATCGCAAAACCTGGCAAATCAGCGACCTGATGTTTAAGTCCTGGAATGTGATGCACATGACCCTCGACTCGCGCGACCGCAGGCTGCATGCCGCAGTGGTCCACGAAGTGTACGGTCCCAGCACCCATTACTCCGATGACATGGGCGCGACCTGGGTCCAGGCCGCGCAAGTACCCGCCTTTTCAAGACCCTCCCGTTCCGGTCGTGCTCTCGGCACTCAAGACG
>CBFDCK010000065.1:0-16253 GCA_965603285.1 uncultured bacterium | reverse complement strand
CTTTACTCCTCTATGAGATACAGAATCAATAGTATAAAAAAAGGTAAAGAGATTGGTGCAAGGTTTATGCCGCCTCAGTTTCGGCAGCTGCGCCCTCTTCTGTAAATTGATGCAAGTCAAATTGGTTTTCGCAGCTCAGACATTTAGCACTATGTTTTCCCGCTACAACTAATAATCCGCTGCAATTTGGACATGGCTGCGGCAAAGGGCGCTGCCAGGAGGTAAAATCACAAGATGGGTAATTCGAGCATCCAAAGAAAACCCGCCCTTTACGCGTCCTGCGTTCTACTATCTCTCCCCCATCTTTGGGACAGGCTACGCCAATTTTTTCGAGCCACGGTTCTGTGTAGCGGCAGGTGGGGAAATTACTGCAACTGATGAACTTTCCGTAGCGTCCCCATCGAACCACAAGCTCGTGCCCACTTTCAGGACAATTTCGCCCCAGCTTTTCAGGCTCGGTTTTCATTTCCGGTATACGCTCTTCGGCTAGCTTGAGATCTTCACTGAAAGGTCCATAAAACTCATCCACGACTGCTACCCACGGCAATTCCCCGTCAGCAATTTTATCCAGGTTATCCTCCATCTTAGCAGTGAAGCCAACATTTAATACGTCGGGGAAGTTTTCAGTTAGAAGATCACTTACAATTAAACCGGTTTCAGTTGGATGCAGGCGCTTATCCTCTCGGGTCACATAACCGCGCTGCTGCAATGTTGCCAGGATCGGAGCATAAGTGGATGGGCGTCCGATGCCGTTTTCTTCTAATGTTCGCACTAAGGATGCTTCCGAATAGCGCGCTGGAGGTTGGGTAAAATGCTGTTCAGGGATCAATTGGACCAAACGCTGTGCCTGACCTTCTGAAATATCCTTGGGTATGCTCACTTCTTCATCTTCCTCCCGGCGCTGGTTATTACCCCGGGCTTTTGAATATAAAACCAGGAAACCTTGAAACCGTATGGTTGAACCCGAAACTCGCAGCAGATAGGAGTGGGCATCCGTCTTGCCGGTCACATCCACCACAAGCGTATCATAAACTGCTGATGCCATCTGGGAAGCGACGAAGCGCTGCCAGATCAACCTGTAAAGACGGTACTGTTCACTGCTTAGAAGCTTTTTTATTTCGCCGGGCTGCCGCATTACCGAAGTAGGACGAATGGCCTCGTGGGCTTCCTGTGCTGATTTGGCTTTTGTTTTATATTCGCGCGCCTTTTGGGGCAAGTATTGATCACCGTAACGATCTGAAATAAATTTGCGGGCTTCACCCTGGGCAATCTGGGATACGGTGGTTGAATCAGTACGCATATAGGTGATCAATCCAACTGGTCCCCCTTCTCCCAGGTCAATACCCTCGTAGAGCTGCTGGGCAATTCTCATCGTGCGGCGAGCGTTCATCCCCAGGCGTCGGGAAGCTTCCTGCTGGAGAGTACTGGTGATGAATGGAGCCGAGGGGTTGCGTTTGCGTTCACCACGTTTGATCTCGGAGATCAAATAAGAGGCATTTTGCATGTCTGCCACAACCGGAGTAACATCACCCTCTTTGCCAAACTCAGTTTTCTCTCCATCAAGTTCCACCAGTTTGGTCCTATATGTCTCCTGGCCTCCTTGAGGTTGAAATTCAGCGTCTATAGTCCAAGATTCTACTGGTATAAACGATTCGATTGCACGCTCCCGTTCAACAACTAATCGAAGCGCTACAGATTGAACACGTCCTGCTGAGAGCCTGCCGCGCACTTTACGCCACAAAAGCGGGCTGAGATTGTAGCCCACAAGGCGATCCAACACACGCCGCGCCTGCTGGGCATCTACCAGATTCATATCTATCTCTCGAGTGTCAGCGAATGCATCGGCAACCGCTTCTTTGGTGATCTCATGGAAGACAACTCGGCGAGTAACTTCGGGATCGATCTCGGCTGATTCCATCAAATGCCAGGCGATCGCTTCCCCTTCCCGGTCTGGATCTGTCGCCAGATACACTTCTTTTGCCTTCTTGGACTGCTTTTTTAGCTCTTTAACGACCTCTCGCTTCTCGTTTGGCACCCTGTATTTCGGTTTAAAATTGTTCTCTACGTCAACAGAAATCTGTGAACGCAGCAGATCGCGCACATGACCAACCGATGCTTTTACATCATATCCCTTACCTAAGAATTGTTTCACCGTCCGTGCTTTTGCTGGAGACTCTACGATCACCAGTTTTCCGGAACGTTTCCGTTGGCGGGGTACCTTCTTTTCCGGCGGCGTCATACCATTATGCGCTTCAGTTCGCCCCATACGATAGAGTTTCGTCCCACACACCGGGCAAACTCCCTTCACGGCAGGTGTGCCGCTCTTTGTAAACACGGCTTGGGGATCCTGAACCTCGCGCTTCGCTTTACATTTCACACAATATGCTTCCAATTGAAATATTCCTCCTGATTTGATCTATCCCTTCGTTAATACCAATCTTCTATCATATAAGCAAGTTGTCTTTACCATCTTGCTTGAGTTTTTCGACCACCTGCCGCACCTTTTGAGTGTAATCTTTATGGCAGACCATCACAACATCACCCGTATCAACCAATACCAGGTCCTGTACACCGATGGCAACGATCAAGCGCTTCCCTTTTTCTGAGTAAAGCAGCGATCGATAGGTATCCACAGTAACGGTTTCGCCATCCATCAAGATGTTTCCATTTTGGTCCTTATCGAGCACATCAAAGAGCGCATCCCAACTGCCAACATCATTCCATTCCAAAAAGGATGCAGGGATAACCGCCACATGTTGTGCCCCCTCCATTATCCCGTAATCGATCGTTTCCGGCTGCAACCCATGCCATACGCGCTGGACAACCTCATCTTTTTCTGATGAATCCCAGGCACGTTCAATTTCTTGCAGTCCGAGCGCCAGTTCAGGCATCTGGACCTCAAATTCTCGAAGAATATCTTCAACACGCCATACAAACATACCAGAGTTCCAGACGTGGTCTCCTGCAGCGACCATTGCGTGCGCCTGAGATTCGTCAGGCTTCTCTTTAAATTGCCCCCCATGATAAGCCCATAAATCTTTGAATTTCCCTAATCGTTCTCCGATATGTATGTAGCCAAATCCCGTAGCAGCATACGTGGGTTCGATTCCGAGCGTAACGAGAAAACCCTCCTGGGCAACTTCGTGAGCACTAGCTAAGATATCTCTAAAACGCGGTTCATTTCCAATGTAGTGATCCGCAGTAAGAACTGCCATCACGGCTTGTGGATCGCGCTTATGAAGAGCGGCGGCAGCAAATCCAACCACACAAGCTGTCCCCTTCGGCATAGGTTCAATTAAAAGATTTTCTGCCGGTATCCCGGGAAATTGCACCCGGATCTCATCAGCCTGGTCATCAACTGTGACGACGTAAATCCTATCCAAAGGAAAAATCCCGTCCAACCGGTCTACGGCAGTTTGAAATAATGAGCGTTCATCAAATAGGCTCAACATCTGCTTAGGTCGTCCCACGCGTGAGAGCGGCCAAAGGCGGGTCCCCCCACCTCCTGCCATAATTACAGCATAGTAATGATCCATCATTTCAAACGCTCTCCTTCTAGCTATACCAGTAGAAAGGTATAAACTGCCTCACCCATCCTCAACCGTCTTGTATTCAGCCTCAGGTTCATGAACCGCTACATAATGCATAGTCCCAATCTGGCGGATACTCCCCTTCAGTTCCATCAACGTAAGGGTAGCGGACACTTTTTCAATTGGCAAGGACGCCTGGGCGTGGATTTCATCCACATGAAGCGGTTCATGCCCTAAAATCGAATAAAGTTTTGCTTCGGTTGCATCCGCTGGCAAGATAGGGCGAGCAGCACGATGTTCACCCAGTATAGCGAGATTCAAAGATTCGAGTACATCCTGTGGATCCAATAAAGGACTGGCGCCCTGCTGTATCAATAAATTTGTGCCAATACTCTGCGGGGCGTATACGTTGCCAGGGACTGCAAAGACATCTCGTCCCTGATCGGCGGCAAAGGCAGCCGTAATCAATGCCCCGCTACGTTTACCCGCTTCGACCACAACCACTGCCCTGGCCAATCCAGATATAATCCGGTTGCGGGCTGGAAAGTTTGCAGCCTCTGGCGCGGTACCCGGTGGATAATCACTGAGAACAGCCCCGTGGGACACAATATTCTCAACTAGCTTACGATTTTCTGGAGGATAAATCCGATCAATCCCGCTACCAAGCACTGCCAGAGTACGACCATCATTATCAAGCGAGGCTTGATGTGCTGCCGTATCCACACCGCGCGCCAGACCGCTGACCACCGTAACCCCATTTTGAGCCAACATCCCAGCAATCTCATTAGCTACCTGGCGCCCATATTGGGTGATGCGTCTGGTCCCCACAACTGCCACTGACCAATCGTCCTCCTCGAGTAGATTACCGCGCATATACAGTACAGGGGGTGGGAGAGCGATCTCTTTCAAATAGCGCGGGTAGTCACCATCTTCCCAATTAATAACGGTTATTCCTCGCTTCAGGATGAATTCCCAGGTCCGGTCAAGCATGTCGCTGGAGCGCACTTCAAGCACAGCGTTTACTTGTTTTGACCCCAGACCGGTCGAACGCAGCACGTCAGCTGGGGCATTCCAGGCACGCTCAATATCGCCAAAGAAATCCAGTAAAGCCTTCAAACGAGCTGAACCGATGCCTTTAACCAGGTTAAAACCTACCCAATATTTCTTGGAATCTTCCACGTCCTTACCTACTGTGCTAAAAAGAATGCCGCGTGCATAACAGGGACAGCAAATAATATCATAGTTCTGCCTGGATAAACCGTCTGATCCGGGATAAACAATCTGATCTAGGATCAGACTGTTTATCCTTAATCTATTGTCACTCGGGAATTAGTCCAGGTATAACCCGGACTCGCATTTCAGACCGTTCCAGGTCAATATCCAGGATGACCGATTCGATCGCTGGCAGTAAAACCTCACGATCATTTTCGGATCGAACAATATAAACATCATTCGCTCCGGTCTCGAGAATCTTGGTCAAGATTCCTAAGATATCACCCTCATCGCTGACCACATGCAGCCCGATCAATTGATGGTGATAATATTCGCCTTCCGGGAGCTTTGGGCGATCATCTGCGCGCACGTACACAAACTGATTGCGGTATTCGCCGGCTTCTTCCGGATTCGTGAGACCATCAAAGGACATCCGCAGCAGCCTGCCATGCTCGCAAATTGCGTGAATGTCAAGCGGGATATGGTTATCTCCTACATAAACCGTTACTCCCGGTCGCAAACGCTCCGGGAAATCCGTAAGGATTCCCATCAACAGCTCGCCGCGCAAGCCAAACGGTCGATGGATTTTCCCAACAACTAAGAAGACAGGCTCGCCAAGCGTAGGCGAGCCTGCTGAACGCTCAGGGTTCTCAGGTCTCCCAGAATCATTCATCCAGGCTCAACAATATCGAGATTAGCCTGCTTTCCTTCTTGTGCTGCAGAAACTCGCAGGAGTGTGCGCATGGCATTCGCCACTCTTCCACCCTTACCAATAATGCGCCCCATATCTTCTTTGGCAACGCGCAGTTTTAACGTCACATTAGAACCGCGCCCGTACTCATTGATTTCAACCTGGGATGGATCATCAACCAAGGAACTGGCAATGTAATCAATTAATTCTCTCATAGCTCCCTTTCAAAAAGGCGTAAGATCTATTCCTCCACCTCTTCCAGCTCTTTCTCTTTTTTAGGCGCGGCCTGACGTTGGGTCTTTGGATTTATATTTCTTAGCGCTTCGGCAGCTTTCGCCTCCGCGACGAGAGTCTCCACTTCTTCCCCCTGCTTGTAACGTTCATATCGATCTAAAAGACCAGCGCTTTTAAAAACTTGTTCTGCCGAATCACTTGGCTGAGCTCCTTTGCTCATCCAATCATAAATACGGTCCTCTTTAAGTTGGATGGTTGCTGGTTCAGTGCGTGGGTTGTAGAAACCCAGGATTTCGATAAAACGTCCATCACGCGGCGCTTCTCTATCTGCTGCTACAACCCTGAAACTGGGCTGCTTTTTAGCTCCGACTCTGCGTAAACGAATACGTACCATAAAATTAGTCTCCTTTTTCTAACCAAACAGACGCGGCAAGCCGCGACCGCCCGACTTTTTCAAAATCTTAAACATTTTCTTTGCTTCTCTAAACTGCTTAACCAGTCGATTGACATCCCGTACCTGAGTGCCCGAACCGCGCGCGATACGCCTGCGGCGGGAAGCATTCAGGATTTCAGGACGGTATCGTTCTTGAAGAGTCATCGAACTGATAATAGCTTCCGTCATTCCAAGCTGCTTCTCTGCATCCTGGGGTGAGATTTGGCCAGTAATCTTCCCCATCCCACCAGGCATCATATCCAGCAACTGATTGAAGGAGCCCATCTTACGCACCTGGCGGAGCTGATCGGAAAAATCCTGCAAGGTGAATTCGCCTGAGATCATCTTTTCAGCCTGCTCATGTGCGGTTTGCTCATCATAAGCTGCTTCCGCTTTTTCAATCAATCCCAGAATATCACCCATTCCGAGAATGCGGCTCGTGATACGGGCGGGGTCATAAATCTCCAACGCTTCGAGCGCTTCGCCGGTACCCAGGAATTTAATGGGGACCCCTGTAACAGTTCGGATGGAAATAGCTGCACCACCACGCGCATCGCCATCCATTTTGGTTAAAATCAATCCAGTCAGCGGAACAACATCCCGGAAGCCTTGTGCTATATTCACCGCTTCCTGCCCTGTCATAGCATCAACGACCAGTATCACTTCAGTCGGATGGACTTGGGCTTCGATACCGCGCAGTTCTTCCATCATGTCGTCGTCGAGCTGCGAACGACCTGCGGTATCCAGGACAACTACCGTATGACCACCTTTACGGGCCGAATCCAACGCCTGACCGCTGAGTTGAGGCGGTGGTACGTTTGCTTCGAAATAGATTGGGATATCAAGCTGCTCGCCGAGTAACTCCAATTGACGTGCCGCGGCAGGTCGATATGGATCAGCCGCGACCAACAGGACACGTTCACCTTGCGAGCGCAGCAGGCGTGCCAGTTTGGCGGCGGTAGTAGTTTTCCCGGAACCCTGCAAACCTACCAGCATGATGGTACGCGGGCGCGGTCCACTTAGATTGAGAGGTTCAGGTTCACCCAAAGTGGCTACCAACTCGTCGTTGACAATTCTAATAACTTGTTGACCCGGGTTGAGCGCTTTCGAGACTTCGTGTCCGATCGCCCTTGCACGAACGCGAGATGTAAAATCTTTAACCACTCCATAGTTAACGTCGGCCTCCAATAACGCCAGACGCACTTCTCGCATTGCAGAATCAACATCCGCCTCTGAGAGCTTACCCCTGCGGCGGAGTTCCTTGAACACCTCGTTCAAACGACCGGTCAAATTCTCAAACATAGCACTGCATTTTAGCAAGTAAGCGCATTATGGTCAAGGTGCCTTGACAAGGTGACAAATTTCAGCTTGCCTATTGCCTCGTTCCAATGCTCCAGCGATGGATCGCAAACTACACACGCTCCGCGTACTTCCACATGCATATGATGATCACCTTGCCACTATTCAACCACAGTTTTACGCAGAGCGTTTCTCCCTCTGGTTACGACGCAGAGCATCGTAACCAGGAGGTACTTACCTCGTTCCAATGCTCCCGCGTTGGAATACAAAAAACCCACGCTCCGCGTACTTCCACATGCATATGATGATCACCTTGCCACTATTCAACCACAGTTTTACGCAGAGCGTTTCTCCCTCTGGTTACGACGCAGAGCATCGTAACCAGGAGGTACTTACCTCGTTCCAATGCTCCCGCGTTGGAATACAAAAAACCCACGCTCCGCGTACTTCCACATGCATATGATGATCACCTTGCCACTATTCAACCACAGTTTTACGCAGAGCGTTTCTCCTTCAGGTTACGACGCAGAGCATCGTAACCAGGAGAACAATGTGACAAAGTACAATGTTGTAAATTCAGTCCATGCGTAACTAATATCTTCAGGAAGGGTTTAATCTTTGTAGTGAATCAATTCACTTATCTCAGATTATAGTATTAAAAGGAGACAGAAATTATGTCAAAAATTGCAATTGTTACGGACAGCACAGCCTACATACCGCCAGATTTAATTGAACAATATAACATCAGCGTTGCGCCCCTGGTGTTGATCTGGGGTGATGAGACTTACGAAGATGGGGTTGACATTCAACCTGATGAATTCTACACTCGCCTTGAAAATGCCAAGGTTATGCCATCCACATCCCAGGCGACTCCCAAAACATTTCATAAAATATATACCGATCTCCTTGAACAGGACTATGAGATCCTCACAGTCCTAATTTCGTCAGCGTTATCCGGCACGGTTGTCTCAGCCGTCCAGGTGCAAGCGGAGATGCCTGGAGCACCGATCGAAATCGTCGATTCGTACAATACTGCGATGGCGTTGGGTTTTCAGGTCCTCCAGGTAGCAAGAGCTGCCGAGGAGGGTGCAAACCTGGCTGAATGCAAGGAAATTGCTGAACAAGCCCGTGAGCATACCGGGGTAATATTCGCAGTCGACACACTCGAATTCCTGCACCGGGGGGGACGAATCGGAGGCGCCAGCCGCTATCTCGGAACCGCCCTGAACATAAAACCCATATTAGAAGTCAGAGACGGACGAATTGAGGCTCTCGAAAAAGTGCGCACCCGCAAGAAATCATTCATCCGATTGCTTGAATTGATTGGGGAGCGGATCGATGGCAGAGAACCAGTTCGTCTTGCTACCCTGCACGCTAATTCCCCCCAGGATGCACAAGAATTGCTTGATATGGCTAAGGACAAGTTCAATCCAGTAGAAACTGTCTTTTCCGAAGTAAGTCCAGTGATCGGTACACACGTAGGACCAGGGACGGTCGGTTTGGCATATTGTGCCGGTATGTAGTGGACATCAATTTTTCTGATCTGGGCGAGATCCCCTTACCACCAGATGAAGTACGCATTCGCGCCCTAAGAGTTGACCCGTTACCCAATGGGAGGCACGTGCGCGTCTACCTAGAGGTCGATCCATTCCAGTCCCGACCTAACGCCGACCTGACGATAAGCGACAATGAAGGGCGGGAAGTGGCTTCCACCAGCATCATCGAAAGCATAGACCGTAACATTGAAATAAGGATGCACGTGCCAGGCGCGGTTCGAGAGCGTGAATATTCTCTCAAGGGAATACTCTTCTACGCTGAGATTGAAGGTGAAAACACTTCAGAGGGAGAAATCAAACCTTTCGAACGCCGGGTAGTAGACACGGCGGAGACCACATTTACGATCCCTCTTGATGCTTAATCAACCTTGAAATATTGTAAACCTCCTGGTTACGCTCTGCGTATAATTGTGATTGGTTGAATAGTGGCAAAGTGATCATTACTTGCATATGGAAGCACGCGGAGCGTGTATGGTTTGCGTTCCAACGCTGGAGCATAGGAACGAGGTAGTGATATCACTTATATGGACAACCCTTGACATTTAGAACACTTGTGCTATACTGTGGTCATAGATGACATGCGGCGCTGAGGTTTCATTGAAATGAGCGCAGGGCAGCATTTCAGATTTACCTAAAAAGGTAAGTTTGTGGCAAAATGTAACTGTCAAAATCCACATATAGATATTGCGGGAGGAATCGAAACATAATGGCACAACGTAAATCACAACCAATTGAAGAACCTGATGATGCTAAAAGAGTCGCCCTGGAAAACGCAATGGGAGACATCACCAAGCGCTACGGAGATGGCGCCATTATGAAGCTCGGGGAATCACACCAACTCGAGTGCGAGGCTATACCCACGGGCTCACTTTCTCTTGACATTGCCCTCGGTGTGGGCGGCATCCCACGCGGCCGCATTACCGAAATCTATGGACCGGAAGCTTCCGGTAAGACGACCATCGCTCAGCACATCGTGGCGGAAGCCCAAAAGCTAGGCGGTACTTGCGCATTCGTCGACATGGAACATGCCCTGGATCCCTCTTACGCAGCCCGCTGCGGTGTAGATATTGACAATCTACTCATCTCACAGCCTGACACCGGCGAACAGGCTCTCGAAATCACCGAAACCCTGGTACGTTCGGGGGCGGTCGATATTGTGGTGATCGATTCGGTTGCTGCGCTGGTGCCGCGAGCTGAGATCGAAGGCGATATGGGCGATTCGCCCATGGGTATGCAAGCTCGCCTGATGTCCCAGGCGATGCGCAAGCTTTCGGGCGCCATCAAACAGACCAACACGGCGGTCGTATTCACCAATCAATTGCGCCAGAAGATAGGTGTTGTGTTCGGCAATCCCGAGACGACGACGGGAGGCATGGCGCTCAAGTTCTACTCCTCCGTGCGCCTTGATGCGCGCCGCATCCAATCCATCAAGATGGGTTCCGAGATCATCGGCAGCCGTACTCGGGTAAGAGTGGTCAAGAACAAGGTTGCCCCACCCTTCCGGACGGCTGAATTCGATATCATGTATAACGAAGGGATTTCAAAAGCCGGCGATCTGCTGGATCTGGCTACCGGTCTGGAGATCATCACCAAGCGGGGCTCTTTCTACTCGTACGGCGATATCCGCCTGGGACAGGGTCGTGAGAACGCCAAAGAATATTTACGGCAGAATCCCGAAATGGCGGAAGAGATTGAATTTGCGGTGCGCCAGCAGACACTGAGTGGGGATATGCCCAATCCGCTGCTGGAAGAGGAAGAGGGCGACGAGAAGGTGGAGATTTAATCTAAGAAAGTGCAACGCACCTTACAGGTGCATCACACTTTCCATTTGACGGTACAATTTTAACAAGTTAAATAAATACGACGCACCTTCGAGGTGCGTCGTATTTTTATTATTTATTGAACCTGTATGCTTGTCTGCTGCTCAGCCGCACCTCCAGGTCCGGTCGCTACAATCTTGTAGAGTACCTCACCGGTGACAGTAGGACAACTCTTAAACGTACCAACTCTATCAGCATTATCCACCAGTACCGTCTCATTACCCCCTTCGTATCCGAGAAGCTTTATGTTTGTTACCTCTCCTGTTACCGCCCAATTGACATTTGCACAAGTGTTCACCTGAATCACTGCGGGTTCCACAGTAAAATTCTCAACCACCGGTGCGCCTGAGGGTGGTGTCACAGTAGCACCTCCACCGACAACTTCAATCTGCACCCAGATGCGATCTCCAAACAGGGTACCGTTAGGAGCGCGCATTGTGTAAAATCCTTTGTAACCGCCCGACTGCTCCGGCGCTACCAGATTAACATTAATGTCATAATTTGCGTTAGGTTGAACTGTGCCTGAAATGCTTGTGGGGGCTGCACTCAGGACACCTTCCACTGGTACACTGCCTAAGTAAACCAGGGAATAACCGCTATCCCAGGTACACGTACCTGTATTTTCAATGCGCCATCCTTTTGTAAACGACTCCCCAGGTGATAACTGCGTACCATCAGGAATGGAAAGGTCCTGTACCCACTTCATACCGAGCAAACATCCCACAGGGGGCGCAGGGGTGATCACTGGAGCACCGGGTGTCGGGGTGGGAGGTAGTTGATCGGCTTCCAGACCAAGATACTGCTTGGCTAGCGCAACAGTGGTACCGTCAGTCTGCATATTGATCAGGGCATCGTTCAACACCTGGAGAAATGCGTCCTGCCCTTTTGGAATAGCAATAGAGTAAAGCTGCTGGTTGAGACCTTGCGCCGCGATCATCACAGGGGAAGTCTTAGCAAGATCTTCAGCTGGCAGCAAATCCATCACCAGGAGATCAACTTGTGACGGTTCTTCCACCAACGCTCTTACCATTGCACCGGTATTTTCATAAGTTACCAGGTTTTCCGCTGGAATCAGTCCAGGTACAACAAGGGAGTCCTGTAGCCAGGCTTGATAGATCGAACCTGTCTGGACGCCAATCCTGTAAGCGGCCATATCCTGCACACTGTTGATCACTACCTGGGTCCCGGTTTTGGCTAAAATCGCATCAGCGCCCACGTAATACACGTTAGTGAAATCGACCACTGCCTGGCGCTCAGGGGTGACAGACAGCGCCGCGATCGAAACATCGATCTGGTTTAACTGTAGAGCATCCATTAGACCGTCGAAGGCCATATCACGGAACTCGACCTCCACACCCAGCCGCCGTCCTATCTCGCGCATTATCGCAATATCAAAGCCGTCGAGTTGGAAGGTCCCTCCATCGACATATTCAAAAGGCGGGTAATCAGCCGAAGTGCCGGCGACCATTTTGGCGTTTGCCTGGATATTTGACCATGTGTCTTCAACACTTGGTGCTGGTGTCTCTGCCGGCGGTTGTGTCTCGCCAGGAGCGGCAGTTGCGGTTGGCGCTTCAGCGGGCACTGTGGGAGCCGCTGCAGTTTCCGCTTCGCCGCCACCGCAGCTTGCAAGCAAAACAGCCGCTATCAAGGTGGCTATCAACATAACAATCATCTTTTTGTTCTTAAACATTTATCTCCTCCAATTTTGAGATTTTGCTCATCTATAGTTTATTCTTGTATTTTAAAATTAATCAAGGTTCACTCTCAGTGCTTAAAGCGCTGCGAGCTCACTGTTTATTCCTCAACATTAATTGCATTAATGCAATTAATGGCAGTACAGATAACTCATTATTGTACCCTAAAACCCGAAATGCTGCAACTACGCCAGGGGAGATTGGGCATGCAAAAAGCGGATGCTTGCATATTTGCTCGCTGGCATACTTCGTATGCTTGGCCGACTCACCCCCGGTGAGCTTGGCTTCGCTTTCGCAACTGTGAATGATTGATTCGTGGCTGCGACCCCCCTCGCAACATCTTAATCTATTATGTTTGACAGAACACCAGTGCTTCGACCCAGCAAGAATGCAGCGCACTTTCTCAATGCCAGTCTAAGTCCCTTCCTCCCAGGAATTCAGATAGGCTATTTGTTCTTGAGTCAGGGTGTCTATCTCAACGCCCATGCCTTCTAATTTCAATCTAGCAATCTTGTAATCGATCTCCGACGGCACAGCGTAAACCTGATTATTCAGTTCCCCAGCGTTCTTATATATGTACTCCAGGCTCAACGCCTGGTTAGCGAAGGACATATCCATCACGCTGGAGGGGTGTCCTTCGGCGGACACCAAGTTGATCAAACGTCCTTCGCCGAGTATATTAATAAAACGCCCATCTGCGAGCTCATACTGCTCCACAAAAGGTCGCACCTGGCGTACTTCGCTCGCCATCTCTTTAAGCGCCGGGATGTTGATCTCGACGTTGAAGTGACCCGAATTGGCCACAATGGCGCCGTCTTTCATAACTTCAAAGTGATGGCGGTCGATGACGTTGATATCTCCAGTAAGCGTTACGAAGATATCGCCGATCTCAGCCGCCTGCGCCATAGGCATGACTCTGAAGCCGTCCATGACCGCTTCTAAGGCGGGCAGCGATTCGACCTCGGTGACGATCACATTAGCACCCATACCGCGCGCCCGCATCGCAAGACCGCGCCCGCACCAGCCGTAGCCGGCGATCACGAAGTTTTTACCAGCCAGAAGCACATTGGTCGCCCTGATAATGCCGTCTATAGTCGACTGCCCAGTGCCGTAGCGGTTGTCGAAGAAATGCTTGGTCTGGGCATCATTTACCGCCACCACCGGAAAAGCCAAAGCCCCATCGGCTGCCATGGCACGCAGGCGGATCACTCCCGTGGTGGTTTCCTCGGTTCCGCCGACAACATTTTCCAGCATTTCGCGGCGATCTTTGTGCAGGGTACTGACCAGATCTGCCCCGTCATCCATGGTCATCTGAGGCTCGTGATCGATCGCTGCGTTGAGGTGCTTGTAATAGGTGACGTTGCTCTCACCTTTTATGGCGAAGACCGGAATCTCGAAATGGCTGACCAGAGCAGCCGCCACGTCATCCTGGGTAGAAAGAGGGTTGGAAGCCGTCAGCACTACGTCTGCACCGCCGTCCTGCAAAGTCGTCATCAAGTTGGCGGTTTCGGTCGTCACATGCAGGCAGCCCGAAACGCGTACGCCTTGCAGCGGGCGTTCTTTGGCGAACCGTTCCCGGATCAAGCGTAAAACGGGCATCTCCCTCTCAGCCCATTCAATACGTCTGCGCCCGCCTTCAGCCTGGTTAATATCTTTTACATCATAATTATCCATTATTATCTCCGTTTATAAAAAAATTTTTAAATATTTATATTGATACGCCCATCCATCAGTACTGATCTGTTCAAAAAATATACCATAACAAGAAATAAGGGGGCAGGTAAAGGGGCAGGTTTAGAAACCTGCCCCTACAGTTGTTTAACGTTGTTTTGTGACGAATAAAACGTTCTATTGAACCGTGATCGGATATTGACCCGCTGCGACCTGCCCATTGGTATCCTGCACAGTCAAAGTAACGATGTAATCACCGGCAGCTGCATACACGTGATCTACGGTAGCTCCTTCCGCTGTAGCGCCATCTCCAAAGTCCCAGCTGTAACTTGCGATATCCACACCTGAATAGGATTGAGAACCATCAAAGGTTGTTGTTCCACCGACTGCACTGGGGTCGGGTGAAGCAGAGATAATCACCACAGGCACAGGCGCTTCCGAAGTCTCGGTGGGTTGTTCAGGACCCGTGGTCTCTGTGGGTTGTACAGGGGCCTCGGTCGGTATGGGAGGCGCGGGCTCAGGTGTATTTCCGTATCCCAATACACCAAATTGGCTGTTGATCAGCAGCTGGACAGGATCATACGTAATACTATTGGAGGTTCCCAGGGCTGACAGGTAAGTCGTTTCCTGATCCATAACCGCCTGATCGCACGCACTCTGGGTTGGAACAATATTTATTACCGTGAAAACGCCAGTAATATCGCCCGTGTAATTGTTGCATCCAGAGAACCCGTTGATGGTTCCAGTTACGCCATCCGGGTTAATGGCGAATTCTGCGGTTATCTCGGTGCCTGGAATCAGCGGAGCAGTTCCGATTGAATTCAGCCACCAATTTGTGGCGTTTAATGGAGCCAGTTCGCCGGCAGTGGGAGTTTCTGTAGCCGCTGGCGTGGGCGTACCGCCAACCGCGAAGTTCAGCACTTGATCTCCGTAGAAGATTTGCATTGTCAGGCTGACGATGCGGTAGCTGCGAGCAGCATACAAGGCTTGATAATATGCCTGCTCCTGCTCTGGTAATCCAGCCGGGCATTCAGTATTAACAGTCGCTCCAGGCAAGTTGATCTTGATCTGATTCTGGGAGGCATAATACGAAGACCGGTAGTCGTTGCATCCGGTTCCGCCTACCAGCGCGCCGGTTGGAAAATTGGGGTCCCGCAGGAATTGGGCGGTGAAGTTAGCTCCCGCAACAGGCGGCTGCGGATTGTCGGCGGGTCCCATCGAGACCAGCGTCCACATGGTGCCTTCCAACGGAGCGCGCTCCTGGATGTAGGTCAATACTTCTTCGTAACCCGCTCCCGAATCAAATTTGATGTTCAGGTCGCCACCTTCGGTGATCTGGTAACTTTGCGCACCCTGAAGGGCAGCCAGGTAGATAGTCTCCTGTTCTCCTCCCTTCTCGCAAGCCATCATAGTGGTGGCGATCGGGCTGGCGATTGTGAGCTGGTCGCCATCTACCTGGTAACTCGTGTTGTATGTGTTGCATCCACCGGAACCACTCAAGTTTCCGTCCGGGGCGAAAAATATAGTTATCAGAGTTCCATCTTCGACTACGGTAGGGTTAGCCGCCTCACCATAACCAACCAGGACCCAGGTTGTGTTCACCAGAGCGATGCTGGCGTCTGCCGGAGTTTGCGGTTGTTCCGTCTGGCTGGTGTCAGAGCTACATGCCGCAAGCAGCAGTGTCACGACCAGAAAGATTACCAAACCAAAACTAAAAACAGGCTTCTTGGCCTTGGAATAGTATGAATTTGAAGGTTTGCTATACATTGTTTCTTCTCCTTTGTATGTTTGATCTTTATTTATCAATTATTTCAGTAAATGCAGTAAAAAATACTCGATAAATTTATTCCGATCTTTTTTTTGCGTTCCCGATTATAAACGAAATTTGATCACCAGCATGTTAAATTAAACCAAACAGTTGGTTAATGCTTGGCTGGCTCAACTTCATTGAGCTTGGCCGGCTCACTTCCGGTGAGCTTGGCTTCGCTTTCGCTCCTAGAAATGAATCGTTGGCTATGTAGGGCAGGTTTCCATACCTGCCATTGGCTCCATAGGGAGGGTTTCCATACCTGCTAATAATGAATAGTACACGTAAAGTTACGTCGGATAGGGA
>CBFDCK010000064.1:0-16347 GCA_965603285.1 uncultured bacterium | reverse complement strand
TTATTTTTATCTAATTCAATATTTTAAAGACATGTCATTTTGTTATCATGTGGGCATTATTTAACTAATTAAAGGTGTAAAATGTGGTTCGAATGGTTGTATAACCATCAAAATATTTTTTCGAATTTTATTTTAGGAGACTTTCATGAGTGATTTTCTCTTTCGTGGTTCACTAGCCGATCTGGATCCGGATGTCTATCAATTAACCCAAATTGAAGCCGAAAGACAGGTGCGTAAACTTATCCTGATTCCATCTGAAAGTCAGGCACCACTGGCGGTGCGTGAGGCTCTTTCGTCGGCTTTCCAAAATATGTATGCTGAGGGCTATCCGGCTGAATACACCCGCAGGTTGAGCGAAGAGGAGATTCTGGATTACTCTGCTCGCCTGGCGCATTTTCGCCGTTATTCAGACCAGCGATACTACAAGGGTGTTGAATACGCTGATATCGCAGAAGCACTTGCCAGACGTAGATGTGCAGAGGCCTTTGCTGCAAATGGTGTAAGTGCGGATGAAATATTCGTCAATGTACAGGCGCTTTCTGGTGGTCCTGCTAATAATGCTGTATTTCATGCGCTTGTAAATCCCGGCGACACCATTATGGGCTTGGATTTACTGCATGGGGGACACCTTTCACATGGTTCTCCGGTCAACCGGTCAGGTAAATACTACAACGCTGTTCAATACTCTGTTGATCCTGAGACCGAGCGGATCAATTATGATCAAATTGCAGAATTAGCTCTGGAGTGTAAACCAAAATTTATAATCGCAGGGTATTCGTCTTATCCCTGGACTGTAGATTGGGCTCGTTTCAAGGAGATTGCCGAATCCGTTGATGCACTGCTTTTTGCCGATATTGCCCACGTGGCGGGATTGGTAACAGCCGGAATATATCCTTCTCCGGTGGGCTACGCTGACGTGATAACTTTCACTACCCACAAGTCGCTTTGTGGACCGCGCGGGGCGAGTATTTTGACCACGGATAGGGCCTTGGCTCGCAAAATCGACCGGGCTGTTTTCCCTGGGGAACAAGGGGGACCGCACGTGAATGTCTTTCTTGCAATGGCATTAGCTTTCAAAATAGCACGCAGCGATCAATTTCGTATGTTGCAGGAGCAGGTTGTCAAGAACTGTGTAATTCTCACCGAACGACTTCAAGAGAATGGATTCCGGATACCATTTGGCGGAACCGATACTCACCTGACGAATCTGGACTGTAGTTCTATCGTAGGATCGGATGGGACCACACTCTCCGGAGACCAGGCATCTCGTATCCTCGATATAGCCGGTATTGTGGTCAATCGCAATACCATTCCTGGAGACAAATCGGCACTGGATCCATCTGGTATACGGATGGGTACCCCTTGGGTGACACAGCGCGGGCTCAAGGAAGAGCATATGAGGCAGATCGCGGACATCATTGCGGATGTTCTTATTTCAACTATTCCATATAGCTTGCAAGGTCGAAAAAAGAAGCTGCGCCGTGCAAAAGTAGACTTTACAACTCTGGAAGTTGCGAAACTTCACATCCACGACTTGGCTCAAGGAGCCGGGATGGATTTCGAGCCGACCGCTCACGGTTATCCACACTTCTATTATTTGGATAGCAAACCAACGGGAAGATGGGTCGCGTATGATATCCAAGGGGAAAAAGTACGCGAGTTCCTCAACTTTGCCCTTGTAAGCGATGTAGGAGCGCTTCAGGTGGGTGAAAAACAACGAACGTGTATACGAACTCCTGTGGGCGAAATAAATGCGAATTTGACCTGTTTAGGACCTTATGTTTTTCGATTAAGTTTACCGGCAGGAAAATCCGGCTTGGCGGCTGCCTGGCTGCGAGACCTTTCGGATGGATATGTGACATTTGATGATGATCCCATCCGTAAACTACCTGGACCAGTTGTTGTAATAGAATCGTCAGATGAGCCGGTGTCAGTTCTTGAAGGCGAGGTGCAGGCAGCTAACAAACCCTATTACATTGGAATAAAAGAAGATGAGGGAGATTCTTTACCGGAGTTTATGTGGCAAGCTGAAGAAAGCGAGCTGCGCAAGACCCCGATTTTTGATATGCACTCTGAACTGGGAGCAAAGTTGATCCCCTTCGCTGGTTGGAAAATGCCGGTCTGGTACACATCCGTCTTGGAAGAACACCTGGCAGTGCGAGAAGCTGCTGGCTTGTTTGACGTATCTCATATGGGAGTTTATCAGGCTGAGGGGCCGGATGCGTCCGTTTACCTGGATAGTGTGGTCGCAAATGATATTGCATCCCTGGATGTAGGTGAATCATGTTATACACACTTAATCGATCCGGATGCCAATGTTATCGATGACTTACTGGTTTATCGCAGGCGAAAAGAAAAATACCTGATGGTGGTCAACGCTTCAAATGATGATAAGGATTGGGCTTGGCTTAACAGAGTCAAGAATGGGGAAGTGCAGGTAAGCATTACACATCCATCCGCGAGAACCTTTGGACGCAATGTGGTGTTGCGCAACCTTCGTGATCCATCAGAGGGTAAAGATATGCGCGTAGACGTCGCTTTGCAGGGTCCACGATCACGTGAGATATTGTTAACTTTGGGAGTCAATGAAATAAATCGAAAACGAATTATGTCCTTAAGACGGACCCAATTGTGTGAAGCAGTGGTTGGAGGCTACGAGTTGGTAGTATCACGCACTGGATATACGGGTGAGAAAATGGCTTTTGAACTTTTTGTACATCCCGACAAAGCGAACGAGTTATTCGGGGCACTTCTGGAAGTGGGGGCGCCATTAGGATTAAAGCCGATTGGTCTCGGGGCGCGTGACTCTCTGCGTACAGAAGCTGGACTGCCGCTATACGGGCATGAGATGGGGGCTGGGTCTGGGAAATTGGATGAGATAGATCTGGGTGTTGCTGAAGCTGGTTTTGGCTCTTACGTTAAAACCTACAAGCCGTGGTTTATTGGTCGCGATACATTTATTGAGCGAGAGGGTACACGTAAGGGAGTTGTTGTGCGATTCCGGTTCGGCGAGAAAGGGATCCGAATGGCGCATAATGGAGACCCGGTGTTAGATAAACGCGGCCGTGTAGTAGGATATGTGACAAGCTGTGCGGTTGATAGTGAGGGGCTGCTTACTGGGCAGGCTTTCGTGAGCTTTAAGAATGCCAATGAGGGTTCAGAGATCTTCATATACCAAAGCGCACCGGACAAGCCAGGCAAAGCGCCAGCAGCGCTTTCATTGGGTGACAGGTCCACACTGCCAACGCCTGCGAAAGTCATCAGCCGTTTTATGAAGTGATACTTAATTAGGTAACCTGCGGAATTTATGTCTTTTTCCTGGGATACCGAAAAAATGGGTTTATTATGACTGAATCATTTCCGCCTCCGGGATTTATAAACGCGCAATCGGTTGTAGATGGCATTGAAGTCTATATGCCGGCTCCGCTTGAAAAGGAAACTCAGGAGGAGGTTGTAGATTTTAGCTGTCCCCAATGCGGAGCAACCACTGCTTACAGCGTTGAAGATAGTGGATTGACCTGTTCACACTGCGGATATTATGAAGCCTCCCCGAAAGAGATCGTTGGCAAGGGCGCTCAAGAGTTTGAATTTACGGTTGAAACGCTGGAGCGCTCAGCCCATGGATGGGGCGGTGACCGTAATGAGATCGAATGTCAGAATTGCGGCGCGGTGACCAGCGTCCCCATTGAAAACCTGACCCACGCCTGCGCTTTTTGTGGTTCTAATAAGGTTATACAACGCCAGGCGATCCAGAATATCCTGCGACCGAGATTCCTGATTCCATTCAAAATAGAAACAATGGACTGCCGGGAAATCGCTCGCGATTGGCTGGGGAACAGTTGGATTGTGCCATCTAAATTACATAATATTGCCGGTCAAACAAAATTTACTGGTGTCTTTCTGCCTTTCTGGACATTCGATACGAACACTGAAGCGGACTGGAAAGCTGAAGTCGGTCACACGAAGACAAAAAGATATTATTCCAATGGTAAATGGAAGACAAAAACTGTGACCGAATGGCGTTGGGAATCGGGACATGTGGTAGAAAATTATGACGATTTATTGGTGGAGGGCACTGACCGGGTAAGTCACCTATTATTGAGCCGCATTAAGGGTTTCGATTTGGGTGCTCTTGTGCCATACGAGCCGAAATTCTTGGCCGGTCTTCAGGCCAAAGCATACGAAGTACCATTGGAACGTGGGTGGGAAATCAGCCGACAGCAAATGCGGGAACACACTCGCCAGGTGTGCCGAGATCAGGCCAGCACTTCGAAAATTCGCAATTTCAGCATGCACATGGATTACAGTGATGAAAGCTGGCGCTATATTCTGCTGCCAGTCTACCTGGCACCATATAGTTATGAGGACAAGGTCTATCAGGTGATGGTGAACGGTCAAACTGGAGCGATCGCGGGTCAGCGACCTGTTGATTGGACGAAAATCTGGTTAGTTATCGCGGCACTGCTTACGCCGGGGCTTCTAATGGGGTTGATTGGATTAATTACAATACCATTTGGTGGGATAGGTGCTGCAATTGGCTTTTTCGGTTTTTTTCTCCTGGTTATTGGAGTGGTGATCGGGATTATCCTTCTCCGAAAGGCATACCAATTCGATGATGTGTGAGGTTCTCAAATGCCGGATCGTGAAAGCGATTTAGATAATTCAAAAAAAAATTCGATTTCTTCTGCTTGGGGAAGAGAATACATGGCTGCGGTATGTGAAGACTGCGATTGGAGTT
Organism: uncultured bacterium; assembly: GCA_965603285.1. GTDB lineage: Bacteria > Chloroflexota > Anaerolineae > Anaerolineales > UBA4823 > JAUWPO01. The sequence goes on along the minus strand of CBFDCK010000064.1, from coordinate 11,609 downwards.
TCCTGATTTTTCCAGATCTCCAGACCATGCATTGCCCTCACTGCTATCAATCAACGCTGAAACCCATCCCTGAAGGTGATGAAAGGGAACTGCCATATAGTCGGGCTCCTGAATTGGTGGTGCCGTTCCAGGTTACACCTGAATCCATGGATAATGGTATAAATAAATTTGCTAGCAAGACCCCCTTTGCTCCAAAAGATCTGACTTCCCAAAACCTGCGATCCCGGCTGTGTCGCCTGTTTCTACCGATGTGGCTTGTAGACTCTGAGGTCCAAGCTCAATGGTGGGCAGAAGTTGGTTTTGATTACAAAGTTGTAAGCCATCAAGCTCATTACGATGACCACCGGGGAGGCTGGTCTTCGCAGGAAGTCGAAGAAGGGCGCATTCGATGGGAACCACGCCTTGGAAGACTGGAACGGAACTATCACAACATCTCTACGCCCGCGCTCGAGGAAGATATGGTTATCAAACAGGAGATGGGGGCTTTCAAATTGGAAGAAGCGGTAGATTATAAGGTAAAAGAGATCGAGAAATCTTTTGTACTCTTACCGAACCGTGACACTAAAGATGCATGGGTGGAAGCAACCCCCGCCATTCAAACGGCTGCCGCTGAAGAATGCCGCCAGGCAGCCGGCGCTGATCATATCCGGCAATTCTCCTGGAAGTCGCATTATTCAAACAACAATTGGACGTTGATGCTGCTTCCACTTTACACAACATATTATCTCGATGCTGAAAAGGTGGCACAACCCGTATTTGTTCACGGACAGACCGGGCAAATCAGTGGTGTTCGGCGTGCATCAATGAAACGCGGACAGCGTTTGTCCTTGATTATTTTGGTTATCGCGGTTCTTATTTTCCTTCTGAGTATCATATTAGCAGTAGCTTCAGTTGCGCTGCCAATACTTTTAGTTATTGGTATTTTTGGATTCGCGATTGCCCTGTTGACATCGGTAGGAGCTGTGGTACCGATTGGGCTGGTATGGCAGTTTAACCGCAGGCAAAAAGCATTTCGATCGCCTTATTTTACTTAACTTCTCCCGTAAACTGGAATCGCAGCTCCGTGAATTGCGCTGGAAACGTCAGAGGCAAGGAATAGAATTACATCGGCGATGGACTCGGGCGATACCCAACGGTTGAAGTCAGCATCCGGCGTCGCTTGGCGGTTTTGAGGGGTATCGATGGTGCCCGGTAAGACACAGTTTACGTTAATCCCTTTGTGTTTAAGTTCGGAGGACATACTTTCTGTCAGCCGTATGACTGCGCTCTTAGAAGCGCTGTATGCGGCGGCATTACGGACACCTCTTAAACCAGGTCTGGCTGAGACATTAATGATCTTTCCGTAATTGTTCTCAATCATTGAGGGTATAAACACCTGGCAAGACACAAATACCGATCGAGCATTAAGATTCAGCATAAAGTCCAGGGTGTATAGGGGAGTTTGGTGAAGAGGCTCTCCGGCGCGGTACCCACCTACCGTGTTGACAAGGATATCAATACGTCCGAATTTCCTTAGTAATTCGTTTGCTGCATTTTCCATTGAATCTGGACTGGTAACATCCACCTGTTGCACAAGGTATTGATCAGGCGCATTAACCGACTCGGGAAATAAATTCCCAATTTTATCCGATGACCTCTCGAGAAAGCCCATTTTTGCACCTGAATCCATGAACTTGCGAGCCACAGCGGTTCCCAGGTTTCCGGTTGCTCCAGTTATTACTACTACCCGGTCTGAAAAGTCCGACATTTTATCTCCTGCTCCTTATCCTCAGAATTAACAGTAACAAATAATAATCTTAACCGTCCTGGTTGTTCTATCTTACGATGAGTATCTGATGTTTATTCTTACCACAAAAGCATCAAATAAATAAAAACTCTTTGATTTCTGCGTGCTCTGTGGTGAATATTTTACAAAAATATTCTAACGTCTTTGTTCTTGACTTGAGTGATTAGTTCACAACGTCTTGATATAAACGCGGTGTCTTTTATACGGTTCTCCACCCAAGTTGACTATGTCGCGCGACATTTGGATTGCTGACTCTGCGATTTGGGTCATTTCGCCGTGTTGAAATCTATAATTTTGCTTAAAGATTGTCTTCTCCAATTCAGAATACAACAACGCATTTCCACCTCTGCCCTGGAATTCAGGCAGGATCCCAGCCCCATTGACCGCGATCCAATCTGAACGTTTCATCTCCAGCAGCAGATCAAAGATACCAAAAGGTAATAAGCGTCCTTTGGCGCGCTGTAAGGCTGCCGATATATCCACGAAACCTAGTACAAAACCAACTACATCATCCCCGTGGGCGATTACTTTAATCAAGCGTGGGTCGGCGACAGTCATGATCGTATCAAGTATGAATTGAATTTCCTTATCGGTAAGCGGCGAATATTCCCAATTATCTACAAATGCTGCATCATAAGCTTTGCCGATTCGGGGAGCCCAGGACTTTAATTCATTTTTGTTTTCGAAGTTCACTACTCGCAGGGTGCCGCGCTTCTTTACGCGATCTGCGATGTTGTGGATCCGTTCCGGCAGGTGGAATTTCTCCCGGCTTAGATAGCAGGATACGAAGTCCACTTCTTGTTCAAAACCCAGCGCTTCCACCATTTTGGGATAGTAGGGGTAGTTGTAGTTCATCATGGTCATGACTTGTCGGTATTCGTAACCCTCGACTAGCAGTCCGTATCCATCCAGGACTGCGAATCCTTTTGGTCCCATGACCTGATTCAAGCCCCTTTGGTGAGCCCATTCATATACTCGTTCAAAAAGTAAGTTGGCGATTTCCTGATCTTCCTCAGTTTCGAACAGGTAAAATTGAGCGATGTGCTTGTCGTGGTATTCGTTGTAGCGGCGCTGTTCTAAAGCCGCGATGCGCCCGACGACTTCACCATCTCGCACGGCAACGAAAAAATCGGCTTCGGAATGCTCGTAAAAAGGGTGCTTTTCGCGGTTGAGCTGCATCTCGCCGTCCATATACAGTGGAGGAGTCCATTGGGGATGGTCTTTATAGAGGCGGTAAGGCAGGCGTACGAAGCGGCGCACCTGTTCCTTGTCATATGTGTCGATTTTTTCAATTGTGAGCATGCTGCCTCCAGGACGTATTAAATGATGGTGAACAGAACTTACCAATTTATAATAACACCTTATCCTGGAGATCGTTACAAATTGCGACTAACATCTTGTAATATCTAATTTGCTATATCCCATTTGGATTCCTACAACATCTCAACCGTACATCCCAACCCTGGTACGTCGTTCACGACCAACCAGCCATCCTGCAATTGAAAACCTGCCAAAGTGGGGTCATCCAGCAGTTCGAGGTGACCGTCCAGATCGGCGTAGCGTACGTTGGGGCTGCTCAGGGCGAAGTGCAGCCCGGCTGCGATAAGCAGCGCCGGTTCGATCAAACAGCTTACCATCGTAGCAATTCCTGCAGCCCGCGCTATTGCGTCCATCTGTGTGGCGCAGTGAAGACCACCGCAGGTCGCCAACTTGACGCTAAACCCGTCTGTGGTTCGCTCGGCAGCCAGCTTCAGAGCCGAGGCTGGACCTGCTACGCTCTGATCTGCCAGGATCGGTACAGGGCTGTTTCTAGTCACCTGATGAAGCCCATTTAAATCATCAGGTGGTGTCGGCTGTTCCAGCATCTCGAGCTTGTCTTCCAGGGCGCGGCTCACTTCCAGTGCATCATGTACAGAATAACCCCCATCGGCATCCAGGCGCAGAATGAGATCCGGCAGAGCCCTATGGATGGACTGAATGCGACGGACATCCAGTTCAGGATCGAGACCACCCTTGATTTTCAGCATTCGAAATCCACGCTCTGCAAACCCGCATGCCAGCTCGACGCTTTTTTGAACATCAGTAAGTGGGATTGTTACTGAAGTCTGGATGCGATGGCGGTAACCACCCAGTAGACGGTATAGAGGCATTCCGGCAGCCAAACCTAGCAAGTCGTGGAAAGCCAGATCAAAGGCGCACTTTGCGGCTGGGGAATCTTTCATCAGGGGCGCTAACTCAGAAAGGGAATATTCGATATTGGTTGGATGTAGATCTAAGGTGCGGTCAGCGCATGCCAGGCAGGCTTGTAGACCATCATTCGGATCTTCGCCGGTCAGGTGTGGATGGGCGACTGCGCAACCCCAGGCGATGTGTCCTGCTAGTATCTCGATTCGCACAAACAGCGCTGTCACCTGAGTGATCTCGGGTAGTACAGCCATACGGATGGGATGGCGCAGGCTGAGTTCGATAGGTGTGACAACGGCTTTGGTGATTTGCATGCGACACCTCCTCGATGGATCCTGATTGGATTATATCCTATCCATCAGGCTTAGAGTTTTACTAAACGAAGTCACTTGGAAGCGCCCTCGGATGGGATGTTTATTAGATGTAAAAGGTGTATTCACGAAAAAACCGGCCAGCGTTGCTATGCTGCCGGTCACAAATAGCTTTCAAGGGTGGATGAAGGGGGTCGAACCCTCAACCACCTGATCCACAGTCAGGCGCTCTACCATTGAGCTACATCCACCATTCGCGGGATAATTCTAACACGAAGCCAAATCGCTAACAAGTATTACCAGTAAGTTCCACAATAAATTCTGCTACTTCTGCAATGGGCATACTTTGCTGCTCACCGCTGAGCAGATTTTTGACTGCTACATGGTTCTGTGATAGTTCATCGGGACCCAGGATTAGCGCTGCTCGCATTCCCATGCGATCGCCAAACTTGAATTGCTTGCCGAGCTTGGCGGCGATTGGGTAGCAGACCACGTTAAACCCGCTATTGCGCAGTTCGGTCGCTAGTTTGAATGATGCGGCAAGCAACTCCTGGCTGAACACGGTCACTAAAACGGGGGCATTACTAATGGCTTCGTCTGCCGGTAAGCAGTCATACTTCTTCAAAACTAGACTGATGACCGATCCACCCATAGCGAAACCAACGGCAGGAAGAGGATCGCCACCCACTGCTTCCACCAAACTGTCGTACCGTCCGCCGCCCAGGATAGATCGGAATTCGCCGTCTAGGTCCCAGACCTCGAAGACCGTACCGGTGTAGTAATCCAAACCTCGGATGACATGCGGTGCAAAACGAACGTAGTCGGCTACACCCAGGGCTTCAATAACCTGGAAGGTGCGCTCCAATTCGGAGGACTTGTGCCACAATCCCTCGTCCGCCAGCATGGATTTCAGACCATCTAGCTGTCGGGATGTCAAGCCAATCTCCACAGCATACGCATCCCAATTCGAAGGAGACATCTTGTCACGCCGGTCGATCAGGCGGAAAACTTGCAGCCGTTTTTCTGCGGGGATGCCTAATGCCAGAAGCTCGGTGTCCATCAAGCGGCGGTTGTTGACCAATACCTGGACTTGGTTGGGAGTCAGACCGGTCTCACGAAGGAAACTGGCTGCAAGTGCGATCAACTCGGCATCGGCTTCGGGTGAATCGACACCGATCAAGTCGATGTTCCACTGGAAAAACTCGCGCGATCGTCCTTTCTGTGGTCGCTCGTAGCGCCAGAACGGTCCCCAAGACCACCACCGCATGGGGTAAATTAGCTGCTTCTGACGCTGGGCGACCATCCGGGCCAGGGAAGGTGTCAGTTCAGGACGCAGGGTGATCAGATCGCCTCCCCGGTCCTCAAAGACAAAAGATTGGTCCTTGACCAGCTCTTCGCCCGACTTAGCTGCGTACAGTTCAATTGATTCGAGGAACGGTCCGTCGATCTCTTGATAACCGAAGGATTCGGAGACTTCGCGAGCAGTTTGGTAGAGTAAGGTGCGCACCGCCATGTCTTCGGGATAGTAATCGCGGGTACCTTTAATGGGATGGATGGTGGTAGGCATGTTTTTTCTCATCCTTAAGATCAGAATCGGTTTTCAGCGTAACGGACAGCAGTCGTGAAAGTATTTTACCATCCGTAAATCGGGTACGGTTAACCGGATTAACTATTAATGGATTGATTAAGAGCAGTTAATGATCGCGTAATTGCAATAACCAGTCAGTTGTGCTATGATTTACGGAAGTTTAGGTACTTGTAACCTGTGAGTTATAAGGCCAACAAATCAAAAAACAATGGACTCATCTCTAACGCGCCGGGGTTTTCTTAAATTAAGTGGTGCTGCTTTTGCCGCATTCGGCTTCCCTCTCTATCCGCCGGGAGGCAACCCATATTTAATGACGCCGTCGGTGAGGCTCGGTCGTACAACCCGATCACTACGTTATTATCAGAGCCCAACGTATTCGAGTGAAGAATTGGGATTCTACAATACAGATAGCGTAGTACAGATTTATGAAGAGAGAATCGGTGAACATAAGTGGGAGCAAAATCCGATCTGGATTAGAACCGATGACGGTTGGATAAATTCAACCCATGTGCAGCCAGTCCGTAGGGAAATCAATAAGCCGGTATTGGATATCCCCAAAGGCGGCATGCTAGTGGAAGTGACCGTTCCTTACACCCAAGCCTGGCTGGCGGATGATGAACGACGGAAGCGCTCCTACCGTTATTATTACGGGAGCACGCATTGGGTTTATTACGCCTTTCGGTCATCGAATGGAAATATCTGGTACCGCGTTCTAGATGATCGTTTAAATAAGTCACACTTGGTTTTTGGACAGCACCTGCGACCTATCACCCCCGAAGAGCTCTCCCCAATTTCACCCAATGTAAAAAATAAGCACCTTGAAGTAGATTTGACTAACCAAAAGGTGACAGCCTATCAAAACGACCGACCGGTTTATAGAGCACGCATCGCATCTGGTTACTTCGAAGGAACTACCCCATTAGGTGAGTTTAAAGTCGAACGCAAGCAGCCTTCCAGGCATATGGCAGCCCGAACTGAGGAGAGTGAATTTGATTTACCCGGAGTTCCCTGGGTGTGCTATATCTCGTGGACAGGTGTATCTCTTCACGGCACTTACTGGCATAATAATTATGGAACTCCTCAAAGTCATGGATGCATAAACCTCTCGCCTGAAGCTGCAAAGTGGGTATTCCGTTGGACTGAACCTTTTGTAGCGTTTAATGATGATCATGAGAGCTCAGACAATGGAACGAAGGTCGTGATTTTTTAATATGAACGATCAAATATAATGGATAAAATAAAATGCCGTCACAATTAGATGTTTCTGCTCCCGAATTAGATGAGCGGTTTTGAAGGATCAATTGTATAACCGGAAAAGGAGACGTTAATGTCGAGATTCAAAGCGAAAAAACAAATGATACCTTTGCTATTGGTGACCTTGTTTCTCGTTTCAACTGCCTGCAGCTTTTCATTATTTGAGGAGCAGACCGCAACACCTCAGCCTCCAGTAACCGTTGTGGTGACTAAGGTTATCACCCAAATCGTACCACCAACCGAGACACCTATTGCGACAGATGTGCCTGTTGGTAACCTCACTCCATCTCCAACTGTCCCACCTATTGCAGCAGGCACTTACGATCCATACTCTGTACAGATTTATTATCCCATAGAGGGGTGCCCAGCTTCTCGGTTGCATCTTGGGGACCGGGCAACCGTGACCATTGGTGGTGGTCCGAATGCAATTAGGTTTGGTTCCGATGTGCGTTACGATAGTATCATAGGGTATGCCCAGGAAGGTGAAGGGATGTTGATTGTCGATGGACCATGGTGTTATTACAATTGGATCGTCTGGCAGGTTAAAACGGATGGCGGCTTGGCAGGCTATACACCAGAGGGTAATGGCGAAGAGTATTGGTTGATACCGGAACTGGAATAACCAGGTTAATCTCAAATAGTGCATAAGCTTGCTTAAGTTGCGTACAATATCGTCCAAGAAAAAATCGGCTCCATTTCCATTAGGGAAGGAGTCGATTTATATTACCTGGTGAACGGCATCCTCCCGCGGGAGGTCGGTAGCAAATCTTGTCTCGATTATAATAAAAATAGCGGCTGAGATAAAAACAGAAAATTAAACTTGCTCTATTGATTATGTGGTAAATTATCAATTTGAAACCAAAAGGTGTATTAACTTTGAATACTGCTACAAAAGGAGAACATTCAATGGAATTCAGTGAGTTAATCAGAAAGCGATACAGTGTAAGAGCTTACAAACCGGACCCAGTTGAAGACGAGAAACTGCAGATAGTCCTGGAAGCGGCACGTTTAGCACCGACAGCTGCAAATCGCCAACCGTTCCAGATACTCGTTATCCATACTAAGGGACGTGAAGTTGAATTAAACAAAATCTACCGTAAGAAATGGTTCGTACAAGCGCCGCTTCTGATTTGTGCTGTTGGGATACCTGCCAGGAGTTGGGTGCGGGAAGATATGCGCCGCTACTTGGATGTAGATGTCGCAATTGTGATGGATCATTTTATCCTGGCAGCTGCAGACCAGGGACTGGGTACCTGCTGGGTCGCAGCGTTTAACGCCAATGAGGCCCGCGAGATTTTAGGATTGCCGGACAGTGTGGAACCACTTATATTTACGCCCTTAGGATATCCGGACGATAATCTGAAGACGAAAGACCGCAAACCATTAGATGAATTGGTGCGTTATGAGCGCTGGTAAGATGGATATACAAATCAATGTGGAGCAGGGAAGCATCCAGGAGATTGAAGCCGATACCATAATCCTGAACTTATTCGAAGGGGAAAAGGAACCTGGTGGGGCAACAGGAGCAGTAGACAAAGATCTGGACGGCGCGATCACTGAGCTGATAGCAAACGGTGATTTTTCGGGAAAGGCGAGTGAAATCGCGGTGATTTATCCACGTGGAGCAATAACCGCTCGCCGCGTGATCCTGGTCGGTGTGGGAAAACGAGATGAATTTAACTTGGAAACCGTGCGGAAAGCCGCTGCTTTCGCTATCAAACGCGCCAAAGACCAGAATGGTAAAAATGTAGCCACGATCGTCCACGGCGGGAGTGTCAGCGGGATTGACATAGCTGACGCAGCTCAGGCGACGGTTGAAGGTTCAATATTGGCCTTGTATCGCTATCGTGCAAAAAAGCAAAAAGACGAACCGGCCCAGAAGATCCAATCTCTTAACATTGTTGAATTTGATGATAAGAAATTGCCAGATATTAAATCAGGTGTAAAAACTGCAAAAGCTGTAACTTCTGGTGTGTACCTGGCACGTGACCTAGTTAACTTACCCCCCAACATTGCTACTCCAACAAAGATGGCATCCGTGGCAGGTGAAATTGCTGAAGAGTACAGAATGAAATTGACAGTGGGGGATCGTGAATGGGCAGCCGAACGTCAGATGGGCGCCTTCTTAGCAGTGGCGAAGGGCGCCGGTGAACCTCCCAAGTTCATCGTCATAGAACACAAGGGGAATCATGAAGATCTGGATACACTTGTATTGGTCGGCAAGGGAATAACATTTGATACCGGTGGAATTTCGATCAAACCGACTGCCGGAATGGGAAATATGAAATCAGATATGGCCGGTGCGGCAGCAGTTCTGGGAACTATGTTAACCGTGGGGATGCTTGATCTGCCTTTGCATATCATCGGGATCGCGCCATGCACAGAAAACATGCCGGACGCGAATGCTTATCGCCCCGCTGATGTGATCACGGCCAGCAACGGAAAGACGATCGAAATCGTCAGCACAGATGCAGAGGGACGGATGGTTCTGGCGGATGGGCTTGTATTCGCAGGAGGTTATGAGCCGCAAGTCGTGATCGATCTGGCTACTCTGACAGGTTCGTGTGTTATTGCCTTAGGTAAGGGTATCGCAGCCGGTCTCTTCAGCAGTGAAAACAAATTGCGCGACAGACTGGTTTCAAGCTCAAAAGCTACCCATGAACGAGCCTGGCCGATGCCGTTGTGGGATGATTACATGAATAAAATCAAATCTGATGTCGCCGATATGAAAAACGGTGGCGGTCGATACGGAGGTGTAGGAGCCTCAGCTATCTTTCTTAAGGAGTTTACCAATTATCCGTGGGCGCATTTGGATATAGCCGGTATGGCGCTCACTGATAAGGGATCCAACTATATAACTTCCGGAGGGACAGGGTTTGGCGTACGCCTCCTGGTTGATTTCTTGAGGAATTGGTAACGTGCCGATTTACGAATATGCCTGTTTGGATTGCGGAGAGAAGTTTGAAGCTCTGCGATCTATGAATGAGGCGGATACCCCGATAGCGTGTGTCCGATGTGAGGGTGAGCATACCTCCCGGCAGCTGGCAGTTTTCTTTGCGCAAAGCGGAGGGCGTGTGGTTGCAGGTGGGAATTCCGCCTGTACCACATGCTCCAGCAATTCGTGCGCCACATGCAATTTGTGACGAATAAGTGAGACCCATATAATTGGACGAGTCGCTTGAGCCGATTGTGATGGCAAGATACTGCAGCTCGAGCGAAAGTCGGAGGTTGTTACTCAATTGAAGGAATTGATGGACAGCTGAAGTGCTGAAATGGTTTTCTAATGATCTTGGCGATGGGTGTAGAAAATGTACTCCCATCTCTTTTCTTAAATATGTATGTTGGAAAGCAAGTCTTCATAAAGAGTAGAAATCTGATCGATCATTACATCTAGGCTGAACTCGTTTTCAACAAAAGCGCGGCCTTTATAGCCCATTTCTGCTCGTTTCATGGGGTGGTTAATCAAATAAATACAAACCTCAGCCGTCTTATTAATGTACCCTGGCTGACATATATAGCCGGTCACGCCTTCTTGGATTACTTCCGGTACGCCCCCAACCCGATTTGCGATCACTGGAATGCCCATTGTCATGGCTTGAGGGATAGTGCGCGGCAAACCCTCCCAAAGAGAAGTTAGCATAAAAATATCCATAACAGATAACATACGTGGGACATCGCGTCTCAAGCCCGTGAGTGTCGTCCGCTCCCATAGACCCTCTGATTTCAACATCATCTCGACTTCGGACCTAAGTGGACCATCACCAACGAGCAAGAAATGTACGTTATCAGCCGTATGGTTTATCTCTCCTGCGATTCGAATCCAATCCAGGGGGTTCTTTTGAGGCGAAAACCTGCCAATGCTCCCGATCACATTTGCATCATCTGGAATACCCAATTCCTTGCGAACTGCGTTACGATCGAATTTGGATAGATCAAATTCATCCAATGGGATTGCGCTGTGAATTAAATGATACTGCTCCCTGGAGCCGATCCGGGCTGCCAGCCCCTTCTCGATATCTCGATTGGATACTGTGATGATGGCGTTGCTGAACGAAGCCGCCTGTCGTTCAAGTTTAATGTAGGTCCTGCGGGTCAGTGGAGACATGCGATCGTGGAAGCTCCAACCGTGGACGGTATGAATGATAATCGGAACGCCTGCCAGGCGAGCAGCGAATCTGCCCAGAATGCCGGCCTTGGAGCTGTGTGTGTGGACGATGGCATAGCGGTTTTTGCGCATAGACCACGCCATCTTAGTCAGGGAGAGAAAATCGTTCCACGGACTGATCTCGCGAACCAGCTCAGGGATGATGGTCAAAGGAATGTCGCGGGCGCGCACTTCCTCTATCAAACTGCCCTCGCTGCCCGTTTGGGGTCCGGAAATGATCTCGACCTGATAACGATTCTTATCGAGAAGAGCGGCGGTGAACATGGTGTTTTCCTGTGCCCCGCCGACGATCAAGCGCGTGATGGGGTGGAGGACAGGGAT
>CBFDCK010000063.1:0-16378 GCA_965603285.1 uncultured bacterium | reverse complement strand
AGCGAATAATTTGAACTTTAACTGCCTGATACCCTTACTAAAGGTGTCACTGCGAGGGGCGCTTTCCATTAAAGTGTCATTGCGAGGCAGCGTTAAGCATGCGTTCTTTGCATGCTGGCTGCCGTGGCAATCTCCCGTTAAATGTTGAAAAGCCTCAAACCCAGTAGATTGCTTCGGTTGCTGCGCTCCCTCGTAAGGAGATTCTAAAACTGGCGGTAGCTAATTTGAACCAAACTGTAACGCTGGTAGTATATAATTAGATAGGTAGTGTACGCCATCACAAAAAAAGCGTAGATATGTCCCAAGTGGATGATCAAGAATTAGTTTTGCAGCTTCAGGAAGGCAGCCTGGATGCGCTGGGCGAACTGTATGACCGCCATCGCCAGATGGTTTTTCGTACAGCGCTTGCCATAACCGGGGATCAGGATGCTGCGTGTGATTTGTTGCAGGATGTTTTCCTGCGTCTATATCGATTTGCGGAGCGCATTGACATCAATCGACCTCTTGAACCATGGCTCTATCGCATGACGACCAATTTGACGTATACGTGGGTCAAGCGCAATAACCGCTGGATGCACTCGCTGGAAGATGTAGCTGAGTGGTTGGTTGGGACGGGCAAAAATATGCCGCACGAGGTAGCTGAAAAGCGCGATGATTGGGACCAGGTCCAGAAAGCCGTTTCCACCCTGCCTTTACCGCAGCGTGTGGTAATCGTCCTCTATTACCTCAATGATCTATCTCTGGGTGAGATTTCTGATATCTTGGAAGTGCCCGAAGGTACGATTAAATCACGTTTGTATTATGGTCGTTTGGCGTTGAAAAAGAGTCTCGGATTAGCTCTATATGGAGAAGGCGAGAAGTTGCCAGAATTGAATTACGAAAGATCGTAATTGGTGCAAAATGAGCGACAATTTAAATTTTGATAGATATTTATCTCATAGTATGAAGAACTGGTCCGCTGCGCACCGGGCTCCATGTGATGGGCGGGCGCGATTGTTGTGCGCCGTGGTATCTCCGCCCCATAAAAGGGATCACTGGTATACTAGATTATTACATATTCTGGAACCAGGCATTTTTTCGTATCAACAAGCCCTGGTTCTTGATGATGGATATTATTTTAAACCTACCCCGCAGTCGCAGCTCTGGTATGAACAGTTCTCCTCCTCATCTTGGCGATTTTCATATTGATAAATAATTAGATTATTAATGCTGCTGCAAGGATGGGGGATAAATTATTTCCTGCAATCTTCACTTGTTTTAAAAATTTTTGGAGTCTTACATGACGAATTTATCGCTGTTTGTTCTAATTGTTTTATTATTATCCTCTTGCAGTTTAAGAACTGCTCCAACTGAAACTCAAAATCAAACTGGGGAACTGCAAAACACTCCCATATCCGCTTCAACTCCTACCTCTTCCCCAACTCCCCCTCGGATACTAAAAATTTGTTTAGGCAGCGAACCTCAGTCGCTTTTCTTGTACGGCGATTCGTCTATAGCAGCCCGCAATATCTGGGAAGCAATTTATGATGGACCCGTTGATGTGATCAATTTCGAAAAGTCAGGGGTGATATTGGAGCAACTGCCTTCGGGTGCAAATGGAGGCGTTTTTTTTGAACCTATACAGGTTCAGGTGGGTAATATAGTAGTGAATGCAGATGGTAATATGACTAATTTAAATGAAGGGGTTGCTTATCTGCCCAGTGGTTGCGGTGGCAAAACCTGTGCTTTAACTTACAGCGGTCAGGACCCCATCCAGATGGATCAATCAGTGGTGCGTTTCAGGTTGCAGCCGGGGATTCTATGGTCAGATGGAGAGCCGTTAATAGCCGGCGATTCCCAGTATTCATACGAGGTCGCCGCAAGCCTGTTCCCTGGTGCGCGTTCTGAAGTCGTCGCGCATACTCAATCTTACACAGCCCTGGATCCAGAGACTGTGGAGTGGAGAGGTTTACCCGGATACCGCATGTCTGACTATGCGAGCATATTTTTTTTCCCGCTGCCTCGCCACGCCTGGGGGGATATCCCGGCGCAGGAATTATCTAACGCCGAAATATCAAGCCGCAAACCTATTGGCTGGGGAGCATATAAAATTGAAGAATGGGTGCCTGGGGACCGCATCACTCTGAGCCGGAACCCGAATTATTTCCGAAGTAGTGAGGGACTGCCTTACTTTGATGATCTCGTTTTTAGATTCGTATCTGATACCAGCCAGGCATTGGAATTACTTAAGGTCGGAGAATGCGATTTCCTGGACGAAACGGCTGCCGGAGGGGCGCAGATCGCCGGGCTGCTCGATACTCAGAGTTCAGGAGAGGCCAGAGTTCATTTTATACCGGGCACTGCCTGGGAGCACGCCGATTTCGGTATAAGCTCCACAGATGCTTCACTGCCGCCCATATTCCAGTTGAAGGGTACCCGCCAGGCGCTTGCCATGTGTATCAACCGGCAGCAGATGGCGGAAGAATTATTTTTAGGTCACTCGGAAGAGGCGGACAGTTATGTGCATCCGTCCCACCCGCTGTATAACCCCGACGCCAGGCATTATGATTTCGATCCAGTAGCCGCCTCGGCACTCCTCGAATCGCTTGGTTGGCTGGATGATGACGACGACCCGAATACGCCGCGCCTGTCCCTGGGTGTACCTGAAGTCCTGGATGGCACCCCTTTGACGTTTATATTTCTAACGACCGATGAAGATGAAAAGGTGAGGGCTGCCGGGATATTGAAGGACTCGCTCTCCGAATGCGGGGTCCATGTCGAAATAAACCCCATCCCCTCAGAGACCTTGTTTGCTCCAGGTCCGGATGGACCGGTCTTTGGTCGTAAATTCTCGCTGGCGCAGTTCAACTGGGAAACAGCTCTCCAACCACCTTGTTATCTGTATCTGACTTCGGAAATTCCAGGCTCCTATCCCGGACATCCAAAAGGCTGGGGCGGTGCCAACGCAAGCGGTTTCAGTAGCCCCGAATTTGATGAGGCTTGTAATCTGGCGCTCTCCTCTCTTGTTGATACACCAGAACACCGTGATGCCCAATATTTAGCCCAGGCGATTTTTAGTGAAGAATTGCCGGTCGTTCCGCTTTATTTGCGACCAAGTTGGGTTGTGACGCGCTCGGATTTGTGCGGCGTCCAGGTTGACGCTTCGATGAGGAGTCCTTTATGGAACATCGAAGAATTCGATTATGGTAAGGGATGTGAATAATTCTCATTTTATAGAACTAAATGCCATCTTATCCTACATCTTTGTCTTTGATGACACGTGGTGTACGGAATATCAGTAAAAAAATTGCATGGTTGACATGCGTCTAGATTTCGGTATTTTTTAAGGGTAAAAGTGAAAAAATGCACAAGTCACGAAAAATTTTTCGTCCAAAACCTTGTGTCAAAAAATGGATGTGGTCTTTATTAGGAGGTGTCCTGGGAAAACTAAAAAATTAACAAATCTGTTTCCATAGTAAGTAACAATAACCTACCAAACCTAGTTAGATTCTATATATAGAGGAGAAAAAATGAATACTCGACATAAAGGGCTGATGTTCTTTAGCCTGATGATCATCCTCAGCATGGTGCTTGCAGCCTGTGCCCAGCCTGCGGAACAGGTAATAAAGACCGTGGTCGTCACTGAAGTGGTTGAAATAGAAGGTGAGACCGTGGTTCAAGAAAAAGTCATCACTGCAACCCCCGCGGCGGAAGAGGAAAAACCTGAAGAAGTCGCTGGAGGACCTATTCCTGCTGACGGTATGATTCCCTGCCTGCCCATTCCAGAGATTGCCGGCATTAATCTTGAGCAGGTTAGTCTCGGTGGAGCGTCTGGTCCCACCATCGTATCTGACGTGCCTGAGCGCACTTTTGTCCCCAACGCCGCCCTGCAGCAGGCGGGGACAGTCTATCGTGTGGGTGTTTTCGAAGACGTGACTACTCTTAACTTCTGGGCTGCCAACGGCCCGGACAACACGGTCTGGAACAGCTACATGCTCCCCAAGGCGCTCTCACTGTTCGCCCTGACCGACAAGTATTTCACTTTAGTGCCGCAGCTTGCTGCGGTTCCAATTCCCGACCTACTGACTGAAGAGGGCGATTTTTGGGTGACTGAGATACCCATGCGGCAGGACATAGTGTGGAGCGATGGTACGCCCCTCACTGCAAATGATGTCGCTTTCACAGCCAAATCCATTCTGGATCTGGGCTTGATCTCGGGTAACTTCCAGCAGTGGTACGATGCCAACTACCTCGACCACATCGAGGCCGTGGATGACTACACCGCCAAGGTCGTATACCACACCAAACCTGGCTTGGCGCGTCATGAATGGGGCACCTTGCAGGCTCCAGTTTTACCTGAGGCCTACTGGGCGCCGGTTGTAGAAGAGGCCATGGCGCCGATCACGGCTTTAGGCGACGACCCCAGCGATGAGGATTTGGCGGCTGCCCAGGCGGAGGCGCACGATATCCTGTTCGCCCATGAAGTGGATGGTGAACCCACCGCGGGCGGCTTCGTGCTCTCTAAATGGGAGAAGGGCGCTTTCATTGATGAGACCAAGAATCCCGATTACCTGGATACCGGTCTGGCAATCCAACAGTGGTCGAACGGCGCATACAAGGACAGCGCCGGCGTTGAGGCAGGTCCCGCACCGGAAGGTGACGTTGAGACCGAATACACAGTAGGTCCGAACGTAGACTCCGTCGTATACAGTTACTACGGTTCGCAGGACGCCGCCATCCTGGCTTTGAAGAACGATGAGGTTGACTATGTGATCAACCCGCTTGGTCTGCAGCGCGGTCTGGCAGAGCAAATCAAGACGGACCCGAATCTGACCGTTCTAGAGAACAACGTCAACGGTTTCCGCTACATGAGCTTCAACAACCGCCGCCGACCGATGAACGATTGCTCGTTCAGGCAGGCTGTGGCTGTGCTGATCGACAAGGAATTCGTGACTGGCACTATCCTGCAGAACGTGGCGTTCCCGCTGTACACCTTCGTGCCTGAGGCTAATCCAGCCTTTTACCTAGACGACGTTCCGAAGTTCGGTCAGGGTCTGACGCGTGAAGAGCGCACCAACCTGGCTGTAGCGATCCTCGAGCAGGCTGGCTACACCTGGGAAGGCGATGTTAAACCCACCTGGGATCCGGAGAACCGCCAAGTGACTCAAGCCGGTCACTTGCTTATGCCCGACGGCACTCCCGTACCGGAACTCAACATTCCGGCCCCCAGCCCCGGTTACGACCCGCTGCGCTCGACCTTCGCCATCTGGATCGAGACCTGGTTGAATGAGTTCGGTGTTCCAGCTACGGCACAACTAGCAGGATTCAACGTGATCGTCCCGATCATCTTCACCGAGCAGTCCTTCGATATGTACCTCCTGGGCTGGAGCCTGACCCTCTTCCCGGACTACCTGTATGACTTCTTCTCAGAGGAGCAGGCAGCCGAGGACGGCAACAACGCCGGCGGTTATGTCAATCCCGAGTTTGAGGAGCTAGGCAAAGCGCTTCTGACATGTGAAACATTCGAATCCTGCAAGGAAATCTCGGACCAGATCCAACTCATGTTGGCGACCGAGGTGCCCTACGTGGTGCTGTTTGACACGGGCATCATCGAAGGCTATCGCAGCGCAAATGTTGAATATCCCTTCACCGAGACGCTCAGCGGCTTGCAGTACGCCCACCAATACGGTGGTCAACTGCAGTCGACTGTAAATCTCAAATAACCAATAACTCGCCCATGGGCTAAGTTTAAAAAAATGAGAGGGCAAGGATCAATCTGCCCTCTCATTTCCCAAAAAAGAGTTAAAATCATGGGGGCGTTTGCACCTGTTCTAATCGAAATTCCAAACTGGTTCCCTGTTGAGATTTATGATTGTCCCAGGGGACGGAGATAAACCATGAGACGTTATCTGCTCGTCCGCCTCGGTCAAAATGTATTAACATTTTTCTTGTTCCTTACGATCGTGTTTATCCTGGTTGATGCCCAACCGGGGGACTATGGCAACCAGTTCTTGAACGATCCCCGGCTCACACCCGAACAGCGCCAAACTATTCGGGCTCAAATGGGATTGGACGAGCCGGTGTTAAAGCGCTATGTCACATGGATCTCGAACGCTGTCCAGGGTGATTTTGGGATCTCTTATTCCAATTATCCCAGGCGGGTGTTGGACGTGATCGCAGAACGGGCGCCAAGGACGATCGTCTTATTCTTAAGCGCCATTATCTTGTCTTACTATCTTGGGTTTGCTACTGGAAAAATGCTCGCCTGGAGGCGGGGAGGGTGGGGGGAGTACGGTGCCACAGTTGGGGGAGTTGCACTGTACACTGTCTTTTTACCATGGTTTGCCCTCATGATGATCTGGTTCTGGGCTTATAAAACGAAATTATTCCCAATTGGGAAGTTCTTAGACCCTGTCCTTTGGCGGGATGCACCTTTAGAAGCCAATTACGTATTCAACCGCATACTGCTCTCCGTAACGATTGCTTCCGTCCTGTTGGTTGCCTGGCTGTTTATTTCCCGAAAGCTAAATCCTGGAAAACGTACGCTGGTGCAGTGGTCGGGAACGGTTGCCATCCTCCTGGTACTTGGCTTCTTCTGGTATTCATCTGGTGTGGCGCGCTACGCGCTTGACATCCTGCAGCACCTCGTCCTTCCAATCGTGACCCTGGCAACGGTCAATTTTGCCGGGACGATGCTTTTGACGCGCAATAGCATGTTGGAAACCATGCGAGAAGATTACATCATGGCAGCCCGGGCAAAAGGTCTGCCGGCGAAGGAAATCCGCGACAAACACGCTGCTCGCAACGCCATGCTGCCTGTTGTGACCGCGTTTGTGCTGGCTGTGGCGTTCATCCTCGACGGTGGGGTGATCACTGAGACCATCTTTTCATGGCCAGGGATGGGTTTGACGCTCCTTAATGCCGCCCTGGTTGAAGATATCCCAATGGTGATCGGGGCTTTGGTATTTACTGCTTTTCTAGCCCTCACAGCGCATTTGGTCGCGGATATCCTGTACGCGGTTTTGGATCCACGCATTCGCTATTAATAATAAAAACGATGGAAATGAGGAATACATGGCTGAATTTACCCAACCATCAACTCCACCTGCAGAGTCATTAGAAACCCCATTATGGCAGGTGCGCCTGCGTTTGATGCTGAGGGGGATGCGAACCAACCTGGCGTTGTTTGCTGAAAATCCGATCGGTTTGATCGGTGTGGCGATCATCATTTTCTTCCTTTCACTTATTATCATCCATCCGATTTTGATGAACACGGTTTGGGATCCAGTTGTATATAATCCGGTGGTCGGTTATGATCTGACAATCCCCTTTAATCCATCACCTCCTTCTGCCAGACATCTACTGGGCACCGACCCGCTCGGGCGTGATGTGCTCAGCCAGTTGATGTGGAGTACGAGATCCGAATTTCTACTTGGCATCGTGGCCGCCTTGGTCACCGTGATAATCGCTACATCGATTGGGTCTATGGCAGCCTATTATGGCGGAGCGGTCGATGCAGTGTTTATGCGTACGGCTGATATCTTCATTATGATGCCGTACATCACTATCTTGATCGTAATGGCGGCTTTATTTGATCTAACCCTACCGCTCCTGGCGCTCATCCTGGGTATATTGGGCGGGTTTGGTGGGGCGACCATTATTATCAAGTCACAAGCATTGACGATCAAAGTACGCACCTACATCGAAGCTGCGCGCGTTGCTGGTGGTGGTAACGCTCATATTATCCTTAAGCATATTGTTCCCAACCTGCTGCCGCTGTCGTTCCTTTATATGATGTTCGCCGTGAATGGTGCCATCGCTTCGGAAGCCGTGCTTTCATTCTTCGGCTTGCTGAACGTTCGCATGTCATGGGGATTGATGATCTACACATCTTCTTATTCTGGATATTTGCTGGACTTTACGAAGTGGTGGCTGATCTTCCCGGCCAGTATAGCAATCAGCTCTCTATGCGCGGCTTTTTACCTTGTTGGTCGTGCCCTAGATGAAATTGTCAACCCGCGGCTGCGTAAACGCTAAGGAGCATCACTGTGACCGACAACGTTTTAAATGTAGAAAACCTGACAATGCACTACACTACTCGGGCGGGAGAAGTGTCGGCGGTAAACAATGTCTCATTTTCACTGGAGAGAGGCAAATCGATGGGTCTGGTTGGGGAATCGGGATGCGGTAAAACGTCGATAGCCATATCTTTACTGAAATTATTGCCGGACAACGCCGAAATCAAAGGGGGACACATCTACCTGAACAGCACTGATGTTGTACCATTGACAGAAGAGCAGATGCGCGACCTGCGCTGGGATAAGATTTCGATGGTATTTCAGGCAGCTATGAATGCCCTCGACCCGGTCTACAAAGTTGGAGACCAGATTATCGAGGCGATGGAGGTACACGGTCAAGTGACGACATACGCCGCGGCGCGTGAACACGTCGCCAGCATCTACGAACTGGTCGGGTTGGATCCGCCATTGATGGACCAGTACCCTCATGAGTACAGTGGTGGTATGCGCCAGCGAGCCATCATCGCCATGGCTCTGGTCTGTTCACCGGATATCATCATAGCTGATGAACCTACAACCGCTCTGGATGTGATCGTACAGGATTCTTTGCTGCGCGAGCTTGTCGAACTGCAAGACAAACTCAACATGAGCATGATCTACATATCTCATGATGTTGCTGTTATCGCGGAAGTCACCGAACGGGTTGGAGTGATGTACGCCGGTAGGATGGCAGAATTCGCCAGCGGGGCTGAAATCTTCAAACACCCGCTGCACCCGTATACTTACGGGCTTTTGTCCGCTTTTCCAAGCATCGTCGGACCGAAGCGCGAATTGACCACCCTGCCGGGCGAGCCCCCAGACCTGATCAGTCCCCCACCTGGCTGCCGCTACCATCCCCGCTGTCCTTACGCTACGGAGATATGTTCGCGGGAGGTTCCGGAGTTCCGTGACATGGGTGGGGATCGCTTTGTGGCTTGCTGGCATCCTCTGGAGGGCAACTAATGACCGATCAACAACTAATTCACGAACCACTGGTCAAAGTTGAGGGTTTACACAAACTATACCCCTTAGCGGGCGGTCTATTCAAGAAAACGGAATACTTTATACACGCAGTGGATGGGATTAATTTCGATATTGCCGGGGGAGATAGCTTGGCATTGGTGGGTGAGTCCGGTTCTGGAAAGACCACCACTGGCAAACTGCTGGTGCGGCTAATTGATCCGACCGGCGGCGCTATTGTGATGCGCATCAACGGATATGAAAAGGATATTGCCGATTTGAAAGGCGGGGAGCTGAAGGGTTTCCGCCGTCACGTGCAGATGATCTTTCAGGACCCTTACGAGTCATTAAATCCTCGGCGGACGATCTTCGATACAATCGCGGAACCTCTGACCGTCCAGGGGATTGGTAATGTCGCGGAGCGGGAGCAATTGGTAGCCCAGTATCTGGAGTCGGTGGGTTTGATCCCGCCTGAAACTTTCTTGTTTCGCTATCCGCACGAACTGTCGGGAGGCCAGCGCCAGCGAGTGGCTATCGCCCGCGCCCTGATCGTAGAGCCAACCTTTGTTGTAGCGGATGAACCGACTTCCATGCTCGATGTATCCATTCGTACTGGCATCATGCACTTGATGCAGGACCTGGCTGATCAATTGGGCGTCACCTACCTGTATATCACGCACGACCTGGCGGTAGCGCGCTACATGTCCAATCGTCTGGCTGTCATGTACCTCGGCAAAATCGTCGAGTTGGGTGAAATGGAAGAGCTGCTATCTAATCCGCTGCACCCGTATACGAAAGCGCTTCTGTCGGCAGTGCCGGTGCCCGACCCGACGATCAAGCGCGGCATTCCAGATATTAAGGGAAGCATTGCCAAGCCGATCAACCCTCCACCGCGCTGCCGTTTCTTCGAACGCTGCCCTATTGCGGAGAAAGTGTGCCAGGAAAACGACCACCCACCGTTGGATGACAAAGGAGCGGATCATTACGTAGCTTGTTACCTGGTTTGAAAATACTAAAAATTTTTTCACAACAAAAGAGAAGGAAGACCAAGTGCCTTCTCTTTTTTTCATTTCACCAACGATGATTCACCGGCGAATCATCACCGGTGAATCATCGCAGACGACGATTTTAAAGCTATGGGTTAGCTCAGCTATGGGTTAACTCAGCTATGGGTAAAGTATTGTCAGTCACGCAGTGCTTGTGTTACAATTCAATGCCCCGCTTTTTGGGTGTTTATAGGCGGTGATGCAGGTATTTATGGGGCGTGGTGCAACGGCAGCACAACGGTCTTTGGAACCGTTTATCCTGGTTCGAATCCAGGCGCCCCAGCCTGATTGCTCATTGTGGATTTTTTTGTGGACGAGTCTGACAGTCAAAACTTAAGCGAATCCTATCGAAGTACACACGACCCCGTGTGGCTGGAGTACCGATTTAAATTCCAAACCAATTACGGTCAACCTACCGCAAATGGCAATTTTATCCCGGAGATTAGACGAGTAGCTGGTCGGAACGACCTGCCAGTTATTACTCGTCTTTTTAATTCTACATGAGATCTATGAAGACGACCCCAGTAATCCTGGCCGCTGGTCAGGGCAAGCGCATGCGCTCGGCTGTTCCGAAAGTAGTGCATCCATTAATGGGGAAAGCGATGATACAGTACTCATTAGATGCAGCTTTGGAGGTATGCGGCACTAAACCGGTAGTGGTTATCGGTCATGAGGTGCAGGAAATTCGAAGGGTAGTGGCCGGTCGTGCTGATTTCGTGGTTCAGGAACCCCAATTGGGTACCGGTCATGCTCTACTCCAAACCGAACCGGTATTGGATGGGAAAACGGATCTGATCCTGGTCACGACCGCTGATATGCCCCTGCTAAGGACGCAAACGCTGGCTCATCTGGTCGCAGCACAAGAATCGCATGCTGGTCCAATAACGATGTTGACGCTGATATCAGACGAACCGCGCGGCTTTGGGCGTGTGATACGAAATCCAGAAGGGCAGGTTCGGGAGGTTGTTGAGGAAGCCCAGGCTGCTCCGGAGCAGCTCTCCATCCGTGAACTGAACGCCAGCGTTTACTGCTTCGCGGCAGATTGGTTATGGGAAGGTTTGCGCCGCATACCGCTTTCACCGAAAGGCGAATACTACCTGACTGATTTGGTGGAGATCGCTGCTTCTGACGGACTGTCTGTGCAGGCCGTGATCCTGGATGACCCGGCAGAAGCAATCGGAATCAACACACGCGTTCATCTATCTGAAGCAGAAGCTTTGCTGCGCGCTCAAATTAACAGGGGATGGATGTTAACCGGGGTGACCATTATCGATCCGGGACGAACTTACATCGAGACCGGGGTCACTATCGGACAGGATACAGAAATCTGGCCGGATACATATCTGCAAGGGGATACTACCGTTGGATGTGGATGTAAAGTTGGCCCAAACACAATGGTGCGGGACACATCGATTGGCGATCGCTGTGTCGTGTTAACGTCTATCCTGGAGGATGCTGAGGTAGAAGATGATGTCCGAATTGGACCTAACAGTCATCTGCGTAAAGGCACCCACCTGGCTGAGGGCGTGCATATCGGTAATTTTGGAGAAGTGAAGAACTCCTATCTCGGACCTGGGACAAAGATGGGTCACTTTTCGTATGTGGGAGATGCCACGATTGGACCTGGTGTGAATATCGGAGCCGGAACCATAACATGTAATTTCGATGGTGAATGTAAAAGTCATACAGAGATCGGAGCAAATGTATTTCTGGGCAGCGACACTATGTTGGTCGCGCCGGTTAAACTTGGAGATGGGGCGCGCACCGGCGCCGGGTCAGTGGTCACCAAGAACGTACTACCCAACACACTGGTAGCCGGCATCCCTGCCCGGGCGATTCGTAAGCTGGACAAAAAATGAACGGTGAGATATATCTAATATTTGGATTGATTTTACTTTTTGGTTTAGACCTTCTTCTGATTGGGACACGAACCAGCTACGAGCGGGTTAATCAAGCCCGTCTACTTGGGCTGCGAGAGCAAATGGAAGACCAGGTCAACCGTACTTTGACTTTCTTGCCGCCGTTATCACTGCGTTTAAGAGCCAGTATGAACCTGTTATTGGTGTTGGTGCGCTTATTCCTGTCGGGTGGGGTTGTTTTGCTTTTGTGGCTTCAGGAAATCAATTTATCTTTATGGGCTTACGCAGGAGTGCTGCTATCATCAGCTCTGATTCTGTTTGGGCTTGAATGGGCAGTTGAGAGGATGGTCTCCCGTGATCCCGAAGTCTGGGCGATGCGGTTGAACATTTTTATGCGCCTGATTATTGCGCCGCTGTCGATTTTGCTTGCACCCCTCGGAATTTCAGACCAGAGGGGGGAATCTGATGAAGTAGCGGTATCCGTCACAGAGGATGACCTGAAAACACTGGTGGACGCCAGCGAAGAAGAAGGGGGTATAGAACACGATGAACGGCGCATGATTTTCTCGATTTTTCAATTTGGGGACACATTGACGAGAGAGATTATGGTGCCTCGCATTGACGTGCTCACTATAGATGTGCACACCTCTTTACCCGATGCCATAGATGCGTTTTTACAATCCGGTCATTCCAGGTTGCCGGTTCATGAAGGTGCGATAGACAACATTTTGGGTTTGCTTTACGCAAAGGATTTGCTGCGGGTGTGGCGGGAAGGTAATCACCTGGACTCGCTCCGTGATTTGCTGCGCCAGGCATATTTCGTGCCGGAAGCTAAAAAGATTGATGAACTGCTTACGGAGATGCAGAGCCAGCGCGTCCACATGGCGGTCGTTGTGGATGAATATGGCGGAATGGCAGGTCTTGTCACCCTTGAAGACATCATTGAAGAGATATTCGGCGAGATCCAGGACGAATATGATCAAGGGGAGCAGTCCCCTTACCAGGTCACAAAAGATGGGGATTATCTATTCCTGGGACGAGTTGATCTGGACGATTTCAATGATGTTATGGGATGCCGTCTGCCAACCGATGAAGCCGATACCCTGGGCGGATACATTTACAGCCAGCTTGGGCACATACCCAATACTGGTGAAAGTGTGCAGAAAGATAATTTGCTCCTGACCGTTGAAGATGTCAGCGCTCAACGGATACAGACAGTTCGGGCTCAGTGGCTGTCTCCAGATGCGCAGGAGGAAGAGGGCAATGATCGTAATAACAGATGATTTGAAAGAGAAGCTTGTCCAGGCGGCAATAGATGTTCGCCAATGGGCGTATGCCCCTTACTCAAAGTATCGAGTTGGAGCTGCGCTGGTGGCAGATTCGGGGGAAATTTACGATGGTGTTAATGTGGAAAATGCATCTTTTCCCACCGGCACGTGTGCCGAACGGGCAGCAATTTTTACAGCCGTTTCACAGGGCGAGCGTCATTTTTCGGCGATTGCGGTTGTAAGTTCCAACGCCGGGGCGCCCTGCGGCGCATGCCGCCAGGTGCTTGCGGAGTTCGGATTGGACACAATTGTATTCGTGGCCGATGACCGGGGGAGAATACAGCAGGAGACCACCGTAAAAGAACTCCTGCCGGGAGCCTTTGGACCAGGCGATTTACCTGGATTTGAATCTACGAATTCGGAGTAACCGTCGGGGTTATCCTAATAATTAATGATCGAATGATCCAACCCTGGTCCCCGCCGGGGGTGATGATCTGCACCCACTCGACACCATCTTCTTCTTTAATCGTTTCCGGGACTACGATTACGATCGTATCGTTGGCGAGAAAGCCAGTCGTTTTACCTCCGGGCTCGTCACGTATACGGGCGCCATCTGGGCTGCTGATAAAAACGACCGCTAGAATTGGGGTTGGGGTTAGGGTTGGGGTGTAGGTCGGTGTCAGGGTCGCTGTGTGTGTGGCAGTTGGCGTAAACGTTGGTGTGATCGTTGCAGAAGGAATGGGTGTTGGGGTGTGGGTTGAGGTGGGGGTCAGGGTGGGAGTGGAAGTGGGGATCGGCGTCGGTAATCCAATGTTTGCTCCAAAGACAGCTCCCACTCCACTGATTCCGATTGATAGGATGATGCATAATAACGCCAAAGCTGCTCCGAGTGTGTAGCCGAACAGCGTAAGAGGCCGGAATCCTAATATCGCCAGGGTTATGGCACCCAACAAGGCTGCCCACGCCAGGTACACAGCGAAAACGACCAGACCATCATATATAAGCCGTGTAGCGCCGATTCCAAGACCAAATCCAGCCGTCGCTAGGGGTAAATACAGTTCGTAAGCCAGCGCTACGCTGGGTAAAGCTAAGCGTGGTAATGGACCACTCTGGTTTGATCGGGCGATGGATATCGCAGTAAGGACGGCTGCAATGGCTAACACCAGGAAATCTACCCAGGATAGCAAAGCCTGGCTTTGAAAATGGCTGAGATCTAGATGCAGCCAGGTGAGGTTGGCGTATCCGGTTGACCAGCCGGCCAGGAAAACCAGGGCGCATCCGATCGTCAATCCGACAACACTGCGAATGAAATAAGGCACCGATCCGATTACAGTTCCGAGTGAAATTCCTACTACCGGAGCCATAAGTGGTGCCAGACTGGCTCCTAAAACAAGTAATGCCGGTTCGTTCAGCAGTAATCCAGCGCTGATTACAAGCCCGGCTATGAGTGAGAATAGGAAGAAGTCAAATGAGGGCGCGGCGTGGTGGGCGATCGCGTCTAATAATGAAGCTTGCTCGTCAGCATCCAACGGCGCTAGAATGCGGCGTGCCCTTCTTCGTCGGGCTGGAGGCAGGTTGTCCGGGTCATCAGGATGGTATTCAATTTTTGGTATGTTCATTTGCGTAAACTGGCCACAATACGGATAGGTTTTTCTAGTAATTCTAATGCACAATGGATATCTGGAACTACCAGATCTGCTGATAAGAGAGTCTCAACGGCGGTTCCTTCTGGGGACATTACAGAGATCCCGATGGCTGCGCTCTTTAACATGGCTGCATCATTGGCACCCTGACCGATTGCCACAACACAGTCTGCCCCCAGGCGGCGTACATATTCGGCTTTTTGATTACTTTCTTCGCCTGGTTGGATGCGTACGGCATGCAGGTTAAGCTGCTTATCGATTTGATTTTGTTGTCCATGTGTGTCAGCGGTTAGCAAATGTACCTCAAGACGATCTTGTAGGTTATTCAGAATGCGCCCCAAACCTTCCGGGAGCCGGCCATCCACCGCCAGAGTACCGTTGACGTCGCTGACGAGGTGTTCCAGTTGGATGATACCACGACCTGGGATATTTACTTCAATCATTGACCTATTATAACCCTTTCAACTCGAGTAAAATAGGGACATTGTCTTGGAATGATACTTGTGGAGTTGGTTAATTGTTATTACTAATTATTGGCAGGTTTAATGTTTTCAAAGCCCTCTTGGTCCTGTTAACAATCATAGTCCTGGGAACTGCGGCTTGTAATTCCGAATCCCAGAAAACTGCGACCCAAACTGGACTGGTTGAAACGGTCGCTTTATTACAGACGGATACACCAACTACTTCGCCCTCCCCGACAGCGCTGCAGCCACTTGTTATCCTCTACGCACCGCCTGGTTCGGATGCCTCGCTGGTTGACGATTTGGGGAGTGAGTTGAGCGAACTGGCGGCTCAGGATGGTTTGCGCTTTGACACACGATCGCAGATGCTCGAATCGGATTTTGAGGAAGACTTGCGCCTTGTGGTCGTCCTTTCCCCTGACCCGGGAGTCCTTAACCTCACACAGACATATCCGCAGGTCCAATTCCTAGCGATCGGTATTTCTGATCTGGAGGCTGGGGGTAATTTGAGCGTGATCGGGACTGGTGGAAACCGGCCCGACCAACAGGGATTTCTAGCAGGATACCTCGCCACTGTGGTCACACCGGATTGGCGAGTAGGTATTATCAGCCAGGGAGATACAACTTCTGGCATGGCGGCACGTAATGGATTTGTAAACGGGGTGATTTTCTACTGCGGTTTATGCAGACCGGTTTTCCCACCGTTTTACCAATACCCCTCCTTCTATGACTTGCCCGGTGGAGCCAGCCAGGAGGAGCAGCAGGCAGCAGCCGATTTTCTGATCGGGCAATCTGTCAAAACGGTCTACGTTTTTCCTGGCATGGCAGATTCCTTTTTGATGGAATACCTGGCTCAGGCAGGCGTAAATTTGATCGGTGCAGATACACCTCCAGCTGTGGTTCAGAATAATTGGATCGCATCCGTACAAGCCGACCTGGTCAGCTCCTTGAGGGAGGTTTGGCCGCGGCTGGTGAATGGCGAAGGCGGGATCAGCCTGGAGCTGCCATTAATTATCACTAATCGCAATGCCGGCTTATTCAGTCCCGGTCGCCAGCGTCATGTGGAGAAGATATTAAGCGATTTGATGGCGGGTTATATTGACAC
>CBFDCK010000062.1:0-16710 GCA_965603285.1 uncultured bacterium | reverse complement strand
ACCCTCACGCCACAAAAACCGCGCAGCGCCACAATCAAGAGCAATAAAACACGTCTACCTCGCCTCACAAGGAGCAGGAGGCTGTTTCGATCCTTGACCCGCATCGTTTGCCGTTTATTGCTCTGGCTGCTCGCCGATGTTGAAGCAACCGGCATCGAAAACATCCCTCGACATGGACCCGCCCTGATCGTCACAAATCATTTAGGAGACGCCGACGGATTGCTGGTAATCGCATATTCGCCGTACCATTTCGATTGGCTGGCAAAATCCGAGCTGTATGACATTCCAATACTCGGTAAAATTATCGACGCATATGGTGTAATATGGATTCACCGCGGCCAGCCGGATCGCATAGCACTTCGGACTGCACTTGAGGGACTCGCTGAAGATCGCTGCATCGGAATCGCTCCAGAAGGACGTGAAAGTTTGACTGGTTCACTGGAGGCAGGTACTTTTGGTGCGGCATATCTGGCGCTGAAAGCAGATGTTACGTTATATCCGGTTACCTTTACAGGTACAATGAATAAACACGTCTACAACAATATGAAGCGCCTGCAGCGCACAAAGATTTCCGTGACATTTGGATTGCCATTTCGACTTGATACCCACGGAGACCGGCGTACCTCAATGCAACGCGGCACGCAGACCATTATGGAAACGTTAGCAAGACAGCTACCGCCCAATTACCAGGGCGAATACAATTTTGTTACGGAGATCGGTAATGACAGTTGATAGTCTAGAGCGTCAGCTAATACATACAGGTCAGTATGACCATGCCCGACTGGAGGGCAGGCGCAGGTTCTTACGATACCTGTTGAGGTATATTGGGTTCACGCTCCTTGCAAAAATTGACCGGGCTGCCGGCTTGGAAAACGTTCCAGCGGAAGGACCTGCGATTTTAATGATCAACCACATCGCATATGTTGATCCTATGATAGTCATGAACGTGCTGCCCCGCAATATTGTTCCCCTGGCGAAAATCGAAGTATATAATTATCCTCTGGTCGGGATTTTTCCTAGGCTGTGGGAGGTTATCCCTGTCCGTCGAGAAGAAGTAGACCGGCGGGCGGTAAAAATGGTCCTGGAGGTGCTGGATGCCGGTGAAATCGTGCTGATCGCGCCAGAAGGTACACGCAGCCCTCAACTCCAGCGAGGCAAAGAGGGTGTGGCGTACCTCGCCACCAGAAGCGGTGCCCCAGTTGTACCTGTGGCAATCACAGGATCAGAAGGTTTCCCCGCCTTGCGCTTCTCATCACCCTGGTCGGGATCAGGCGCCTATGTGCGGTTCGGAAAACCGTTCGTATATCGGGATGAATTCCGGCGCGCAAAGCTGGATAAATTACGCAAGCTGACCGATGAAGCAATGTGCCAACTAGCGTTATTGCTGCCAGCGGATAGACGGGGGGTTTACTCAGATTTATCTCTAGCCACCACGGATACAATCGAGTGGTATTGATTTTTATAGATTTTTACAAATCAAACTTACCCTGATGTTGTTAATGATGCTATAATTTAAACATAAATTCCAGCACCGTCGAAACAAAGAGCCTTCAAATGACAGTTCTGATCTCAATCTTTTCATCCTCGCCTCACTTAGATCTGCCTCAAGGTCTATTAGGATGGTCAGGCTGGCTTCTCCTATTAATGATCAATATCGTCCTGTTGCACGTATGGAGAAGGTTCAACAAACCTTGGGGGGAACGATATAAAATGATATTCGCTCTCCTGATCGCGAGCGTTCCCTTTACAAGCCTGTTATTCGGAATCCAATTAAAAACAATGGGATCTGAAGTGATGGTGCTAGCCAACATCCCATGGATGTTGGCTGCTGGTTTATTGGGACCCACGCCTGCTGGGGTCATTGCACTTCTGGGTGGGATTTTGCAAGCCTTCTGGATCAGCCATAACCTCTTTTCACCACTAGAAGTAGCATTGCTGGCTGTATTATTCAGCGCCGCAATGGCTCAGCGATACCGAACCGTACCTTTTAGGATGCTCAGCCACCCATCCATCGCAGCAACCGCGCTGGCTTTTTTCTACCCATTAATGCACCTGATGGCATCCGTGTTTTCGGCGACCGGGACGCTGTTGGAACGCCTGGATTTAGCCCTCATCAGTTTATGGGGCGATTCGCTAACCATGGCGATTGGATTAATTATTGCGGGATTAGTCGCAGAAGCTGCTGCCAGAATCTGGCCAGCACTTTGGGGTGGCAACGGCCCATTAATCGCCTCTCCAGCCGAGAAAAGTCTGCTGTCTCGGGCGATTTATTACATGCTGCCACTTGCGTTTCTGCTTATCTTTGCCCTCATGATAGGAAACTGGATTGTAGCTGGTAATGCAGCCCGCGATATGGTCAGAGCCCGCATGGCGAGCTCCGCAGATGTGGCATCAAAATACATTTCACATTTCATGGAGACAGGGCGTAATACAATCTCCATAATCGCCGCAGATCCACGCCTGCAATCCACAGACTCTAGCGATGTATCTCTTGCACTGACAGAAAGAATCCGTATTGTACCTTTCTTCCAACAGCTGATCGTTCTGAACACCTCCGGAGAATTGATCGCCTCTTATGGGATGGGAGATTTCACCGATACAAATACATCTGCAGATGAAAAATGGGGTATTCGATCAGCTTTGAGTGACTTTGCTCCTCAATCTTTCACAATCGCACCGGGACCGGGAATGCAGACTGCCCAGATATCGTTCATCGTACCCATTATTGACGAAACCCAGAATGTGACTAGAGTACTGGTTGGCAGGAGCGATTTCTATACAAATCCATCCGCACAGCCCATTTGGTCCGGTCTGCACAACCTTGCAGACATAGAAGGACAAGGTCTGTTGATCGATCAAGATGGGAATTTATTAATCCACCCTGACACATCTAAATTATTAACGTCCTATACTGGACCGGCGTCAACGGATGCGGCTTTTTTTGAGTATACGGCTCCTGAAAGAACCCGTTACTTGCTTTACTACCAACCAGTTTCCCAGCATCCATGGGCTGTAGTCATTGCAGTACCATCTCACCAAACCCAGCTCCTGGCTTTGGAAATCGCGGCTCCCTTGATGGTGATGATCGTATTTATTTCCCTTATTGCCGTCCTTGCATTAGTGTTAGGTGTACGCGTTGTGACAGGGTCCTTGCAGAACCTAGCCCGTGTCGCCGGTCGAATCTCGGAGGGCAGGCTAAATTACCCCTTGTCCACAAAAGGCGCAGACGAGATAGGTCAATTACGACGCTCGTTCGAACAGATGCGTTCAAGCTTGAGGGACCGGCTGGACGAATTAAATCGACTTCTTGCGGTAAGCCAGGGGGTTGCGTCCAGTCTTGAATTCTCAACGTCTGTGAAACCTGTGCTGGAAGCAGCCTTATCCATGGGAGCGAGTTCCGCACGTGTTGTACTTAGACCTTCTGTCCTCCCCGAGTTGGAAGACGCACCTTCGGAACCAATTACTTATGGAATGGGACCAGCTCGCAATATGTATAAGGAGCTGGACGAACAAATTCTCTATTTCATCGGGCAGCAAGAACAGTTAGAGCGTCTGGTCCTACCTGATTTGAAACGCCCGCGTTTGTTCAACTTATCACCTGACTCTCCCAATCCTGCTTCGTTATTAGCCATTGCGCTGCGCTATGAAAGCCTGTATTACGGAGTCCTGTGGATTGCTTACGATGAATTTCATGATTTCTCTGAGGAAGAAGTGCGTTTTATAGTGACCCTTGGAGGTCAAGCTGCACTGGCAGCAGCCAATGCCCGGCTGTTCCAGCAATCGGAGATCGAACGGCAGCGGCTTGAAGCGATCCTGGGCTCCAGTCCTGACCCAGTATTAGTTTCTGACCAGCATAACTGTCTACTGTTAGTGAACCCTGAGGCATGGCAGGTCCTTGGTCTTGGCACACAAACCAACGAAGGTCAACCCATCGAGGAAGTGATCTCAGAAAAAGAACTCATAAACCTGATGCGCTCATCATCCACCGAAGCGCAATCGGAAGAGATTACCATGCCCGATGGTCGGGTCTATCTGGCCACAGCCACTTCAATGCTAGCCAAAGGCCAGCGTGTTGGGCGAGTTTGCATCTTGCGTGACGTCACCGCTTTTAAAGAATTGGATGCATTAAAATCAGAATTCGTCAATACGGTGAGCCATGACCTTCGATCCCCACTGACTTTAATGCGCGGCTATGCCACCATGCTGGAAATGGTCGGAGAGCTGAATGAACAACAAAACAGCTACGTTGAGAAAATTGTAAGCGGCGTTGAAAGCATGTCGCGCCTAGTCAACAACCTGCTGGATTTAGGTCGTATTGAAGCCGGAATCTCCCTGCAGTTAGACTTGGTATCTGCAAACGAAATTGTCGAGAATGTTGTTGCTGCATTAAGACTGCAAGCTGTACAAAAAAGGATAGTTATAACAACAGAAATCCCAAAAGATTTACTCCCTCAGATCGAAGCCGATCAAGCGCTCCTCCAGCAAGCTCTTCATAACCTAGTTGAGAACGCCATTAAATTTACCCGTCCAGACGGAAAAGTAGCAGTTAGTGTGAGAGCTGACCGGCGTGATGTGACTTTCAAGGTGGGTGATAATGGTATCGGGATTTCGCCAATGGACCAACAGCACTTGTTCGAAAAATTCCACCGTGTTACTCAAACGGGAAGCGAAGACCGCCGGGGAAGCGGTTTGGGTTTAGCCATTACAAAGTCCATCGCAGATCGCCACCAGGGTCGAGTTAGGGTAGAAAGCCAGCTTGGAAAGGGAAGTACGTTCTATCTGGAAATCCCTGTTCGACAACCAGCCAGCGATTCTTGAAAAGTGAGATGATTCTTAACATTACGCCTGTGACCTTGACCAAACTGGACATATTTAGATATAATTTGCCTACATATTAAAATAACTTGGAATGAAAACGGAAAGCGCCAGAAGGAGGATTTCTTGCGCTTGTCTTTGTTTGTCTATTAATAGTGTATTTATTCTGTTTAATTCCCCTGGAAATTTTGGACTACACTCATAACTATTTCAACATAAGCAGCGCGTTTCCCCATCCAACGATCAATCATGGACAACAAACCTGTGATCGGGATAAACGCGTTCCGCTTTAGGAGGCTTCTACGTGGAAACCAAAGGATTAACAACCCTGCGTATCAGTTTAGCTTCACCACAGAAAATTCGCAGCTGGTCATATGGTGAGGTGCTTAAACCTGAGACGATCAACTACCGTCGTCTTCGTCCCGAAAAAGATGGGTTATTCTGCGAAGCGATTTTTGGACCCACGCGAGATTGGCAGTGCTACTGTGGCAAGTATAAAAACATCCGCTACAAAGGAATCGTTTGTGACAAATGTGGGGTCGAAGTAACCCGTTCATCTGTCCGCCGAGAGCGAATGGGGCATATTGACTTATCCGCACCAGTCGCCCATGTCTGGTACACACGCCGTATTCCGTCTTACCTCGGTTTATTGTTGGACATATCTCGCCGTAATCTGGATCGCGTTCTTTATTTTGCGCAATATGTGGTAACCCATGTTGATGAAGAGGCGCGCGAAAAAGCGCTTAAGCGACAGGAAGACAAGATCGCGCTGACGGAACATGAACAAGCCGCCAAGCTCAACGCTCGGATTGCCGAGGGTAGGGCTATAAGCGAAAAAAGGTTGGAAGAATTATCCCAAAGTAGAATCGAAACCGACAATCGCTACGATGAGATGATCGCAGAAAGACTCAAACCTACAATCAAAGCCGGTCAGCGGCTCGAGAATATGATTAGCGAATCGCTCGGAGAGGAATCCCGCACCCCGATCCATTTCCCAGATTCGGATCAAGTTATCGCCAAAGCTGGTGAAACCATTACAAACCAACATCTCACCGAAGTCCAAGAATTTGTTAAGACGCGGCTTGAGGAGATAGAAGACGAACTTAAAGAAGAAAAGGAAAAGACCCACGAGGAAATACGAATTGAAATAGAAGAAATTCGCGCAGAAACAGATCTAAACATAGAAGAGCTGCGCAACCAGCACGAGGATCAATCCAGCGCCGAAAGAGAGGAGAATATCCGCCTGCGCGACGAATTGGTAGATCTCCAACCACTCACATTCATAGGCGAGAGCCGCTACCGGGATCTGAGATCTCGCTGGGGGCAGGTATTTCAGGCTGACATGGGTGCGGAGGCTTTTTTCAATATCTTAAAACGTTTGGACCTTGACAAACTATCTGAAGAATTGTGGCACGAAGTACGCACATCTCGCAGCAAACAGAAACGCAGTAAAGCGGCTAAACGTCTGAAAGTCGTCGAAGCATTCCGGCGCTCGGGCAACCGTCCCGAGTGGATGATCTTAACGGTTTTGCCGGTTATTCCACCCGACCTCCGTCCTATGGTTCAGCTAGATGGTGGTCGCTTCGCTACGTCTGATCTGAATGACCTATACCGGCGCGTGATCAACCGCAACAACAGACTTAAACGGCTTTTAGAGCTAGGCGCACCGGACGTTATAGTCCGCAATGAAAAGCGCATGCTTCAAGAAGCTGTTGACTCGCTGATCGATAATTCCCAACGGGGTAAGGCAATCTCTAGACGAGGCCGCCGAGAACTTAAATCTTTAAGCGACATGCTCAAGGGCAAGAAAGGGCGCTTCCGCCGCAATCTCCTGGGTAAACGCGTTGATTATTCAGGACGGTCTGTGATCGTTGTTGGTCCTACCCTGAAACTGTACCAGTGCGGGCTGCCCAAGGCGATGGCTCTCGAATTATTCCGACCGTTCGTTATTTCCCGCCTGGTGGCGCACAATTATGCCGCTAATGTGAAAGGGGCCAAACGGTTCATCGAGCGAAATCGTCCAGAGGTATGGGAGGTGCTCGAAGAGGTCATTAAGGAACGACCGGTTTTACTCAATCGCGCCCCTACGCTCCACCGTCTCGGCATACAGGCATTTGAGCCCATCCTGATTGAAGGAAGTGCCATCCAGCTTCATCCTTTGGTGACAACAGCATTCAACGCAGACTTCGATGGCGACCAAATGGCTGTACATATACCTCTCTCCCAAAAAGCTATAGCGGAAGCGAGATCGTTAATGCTCTCCTCTAAGAACTTGCTGAAACCGGCTGACGGGGAGCCCATCATTAGCCCCTCTAAGGATATGGTTTTGGGTGTGTATTACCTCACAAAGACCGATAATGTGGAACCAACGGGAAATGGGCGTGTATACGCTACAATGGATGAAGTTGAATTGGCGTACAGTTTGAAGATTGTTAATTTACACACCAGAATTCAATTGAAGATCTCCACCTGGTATGATGAACAGGGCAGTCGTATGTCCGAACCAGAAGAACAACTGGTTGATACGACTGTTGGACGAGTGATCTTTAACCGCATACTCCCTACAGAAATCCGCTTCGTCAATTGGACTTTAGACAAAGGAGGACTGAAAGATCTGGTGGCTGATCTGTACGAAACTTGTGGTGGAGAAACAACAACCAATACCGTGGATGCGATAAAAGATGCCGGTTTTCAATATGCCACCAAATCCGGCTACTCCTTGTCTGTATCCGATATCACCATTCCTGCAACAAAATCGGACATTATCAACAACTCGCTGCAATCAGCGGAAGAAGTGATGCGCGACTTCCGCCGTGGGTTGTTAACCGAGCAAGAACAGAATGAGCGGGTGATAGAAATTTGGCAGGACACTACTACCGAGGTCGCCCAGGCGGTAAGAGAGGCCATGGATCCAGACGGTAACCTGTCTGCCCAGGCTCTTTCAGGTGCCACAAAGGGTGGTTTCGGACCAATCTCACAGTTGGCAGGGATGCGCGGTTTGATGGCTGACCCTTCAGGTCGTATTATTCCGCTGCCCATCCGCTCCAACTTTCGTGAAGGCTTGACCGCCCTAGAGTATTTCATCTCAACCCATGGCGCCCGTAAGGGTCTTGCAGACACGGCTTTGCGCACCGCGGATGCAGGATATCTAACACGTCGATTGGTAGATGTAGCCCAAGACCTCATCATAAACGAAGAAGATTGTGGAACAATAGACAGCATCTTAATCCGGCGCTCAGATAATATCGCCGGACAGTCAATAGGCAGTCGGATTTTCGGTCGTATGACAGCCGAAAAAGTGATTGATCCGGAAACCGGAGAAATCCTAGTAGAACGGAACGAGTTGATAGATCAAAAACTGGTGCGCCGGATATCCGCTTCAAATGTCGAAGAGATCAGAGTGCGTTCACCT
The DNA here is from genome assembly GCA_965603285.1 of uncultured bacterium. Taxonomy (GTDB): domain Bacteria; phylum Chloroflexota; class Anaerolineae; order Anaerolineales; family UBA4823; genus JAUWPO01. The sequence goes on along the minus strand of CBFDCK010000062.1, from coordinate 8,483 downwards.
CTCACATGCGATCTGACGCACGGGATCTGCGCAAGCTGTTACGGCATGGACCTGGGTCGGGGCGAGATGGTTGAAATCGGCACCGCGGTCGGGATTATTGCTGCCCAGTCGATTGGAGAGCCGGGAACTCAGTTAACGCTGCGCACATTCCATACTGGTGGCGTGGCATCAGTTGGAGATATCACGACCGGTCTACCCCGGGTAGAAGAGCTGTTCGAAGCTCGAAAAACCCCCAAAGGTGAGGCAGTTGTGGCGGAGATCGGTGGTGTAGTGTTTATCGAGCAATCCGACCGTTACAGCGACCTGCGGGTTGCCCGTATCGAACACAGCGAGATGATCAACGAGGAGTACGATTTGGCCGCGGGTTGGACAATCGCAGTAGAAGATGGCGACGAGGTTGAAAAGGACAGCGTGATAGCTTTTCTGGGCGAGGAAGCGTCTATTACGGCTCAAAATGCGGGTCGTGTTCGTATTGAGACCCATGATAGCAATGAAGACGGAAACGGCAGCGGAGATAAGGTGATCGTTTCTTATGAGTTGCGCGAAGAAGTTGAATATGAACTCCCAACCAGTGCTCGCCTGCTGTATAAGGATGGGGACCGGGTCGAAGCTGGAGAACCAATCACGGAAGGATCATTAAATCCTCACACCATTCTGCGCATTCAGGGACGCAACCCCTGCCAGGTGTACTTGCTGTCAGAAGTACAGAAGGTTTACCGGTCCCAAGGTCAGAACATTAATGACAAACACTATGAGGTCATTATCCGAAAAATGTTATCGAAGGTGCACATCATCCGACCAGGCGATTCCAGTTACCTGCCCGGAGATGAAGTGGACTATCTTGAATTGAGGCAGGTTAATGATGAGCTGCTAGCCGAGGGGAAACTCCCTGCTGAATACCAGGAAGTACTCTTAGGGATCACTAAGGCATCTTTGAGCACAGAGTCGTTCCTTTCAGCCTCTTCATTCCAGCACACAATCAAGGTCCTGGCGAATGCAGCAGTTGCGGGTAAAGAGGATTTGCTGTATGGCTTGAAAGAAAACGTTATCATCGGCAAACTAATACCAGCCGGTACTGGTTTTATCAAAGGACGCATATCAATCGAGCAGAACCCACTTGAGCTGGAGGCAACTGCAGTAGTTGAAGAACTTGATGAGGTTGCAGTAACTGAAGTAGTCCTTGAAAGTGAAAAGGAAGAAGATTTAACGGATTTGGAACTTAGCGTGGCGGATTAATTGGTCCTAGGATAAACTCTACGCTGCTGTCTAAAAAGCACCATAGCAGCCCACCAGGTGCCCAGCACTTCTCTCGATAAACTCGTGATTTTGAACGCCAAATTCTGAGTGCCGGGCACCTTTTACAGCCCCTTCTAATAACACATTATTATCAGTTTCTGGGAACAAATTTTCTACGCTTGACGTCTTTGAAAAGATATGGAAAAAAAAGATCTTTCAGTTACCCAGCCGGCGAATTCGGAATCGGATCAGACGAGTCCTTCCAGAGTTGAACCTAGCGATTCTCCACCGCCTGGCAGTAAAATAGGTAAACCCTGGCTGTGGGCTGTCATTTTCGCCCTCATTCTCGCATTTACAGTGACAATTGGGGGTGTGGCGGGTTACCAGTCTGGAAATCTGGTCAGACACAAGAATGTATCCGATCAATCCAGGGATCAAATCCAGGAACAGTACAATCTTGGTCTTCAAGACCTGGAAGCGGGAAATTATGAGGTTGCTATTCAGCGCTTTGAATACGTACTCGCCCAGGATCCAAATTTTCCAGGTATAACCGAGCAGATGGCAGCGGCTATGCAAGTGCTTTACTCAACCGCAACGCCGGTTCCCCAAGCACCGAGGATAACAGCAACACCAACTCGCGACCCCCGTCCGGTTGAAGACCTATTTAACCAGGCTTTATCGCTCATCTCAAACCAGGATTGGAGCAAGGGTATCGACACTTTGATCTCTCTGCGTAAAGAGGATTTGAGTTATCAGGTCGCCAGGGTAGATGGTTTGCTGTATATTGCCCTCAGAAATCGAGGCGTGGGGAAAATTCTAAAAGAGAGCAACCTGGAAGGCGGCATTTACGATCTTGCCCTGGCAGATAAATTTGGCCCCCTTGATGCAGAAGCCTCCTCGGCTCGTGAGTGGGCTCGCTTATTCATCATTGGTTTGAGCTTTTGGGAAGTGCACCCCGAGCAAGCCGTTCACTACTTCAGCCAGGTTGCAGCCGCAGCGCCTTATCTGCGTGATGCTTCAGGTTGGACGGCTAACGACCGCTACCGAGCAGCGTTGATCCAGTTCGGCAGCTTTCTGGCACACAGGGATAACTGGTGTGCTGCTCAGACCCAGTATGAGCTTGCCCTGGCAATTCGTCCCGATGAATCATTGCAAGCATTAACAATGCAAGCAGCCGAAATGTGTTCGCCTTCCACACCAACCCCATCCGGAACCGGTACCACTACTATCACCCCGACGATTACCAACACGCCCCCGCCTTTTGTAACACCTACACCTAGCCCGACTAATGGTATTTTACCCACGGATACCCCTACTGCGACACAGGAGGCTCCCCCAACAACAGAAGTGCCACCAACGACCGAAATTCCCCCCACGGACACACCAGCTCCTACAGCTACGACCGAAGTTTCCCCCACGGACACACCAGCTCCTACAGCAACGACCGGGGAAACCCCTGATCCTCCGCCTGGTGATGGATAATAATCAGCAATCCGCGTCGAGGGGTCGCCGCAAAGATAGCCAAATGACCACCAACGATCAAAAAAAACAAATCCTGAACCGATCATTAATTTTTAAGATCCTGCTGGTCTTAGTAATCTTGAGCGTCACCTGTGTGGCGGGTTTGGCATCCTATGTCACTGTCCGAGAACTGGTAATCCGCTGGCCCGGGTCGGGTCTAAGCTCTTCTCCATCCATCAAGAGCTCATCCGGCACTCCAGAACTGGATGAAGGTGGAAATCCTATCTATATCGAAAGTGAACCTGGACTCGATCAACCACCTATCGACCCATCGCTTACAGAATGGGATGGAGCCAGCCGCGTAACCATCCTGCTGCTAGGATTGGATTACCGTGACTGGGCAGCAAACGAGGGACCATCCCGCAGCGATACTATGATTTTATTGTCGCTGGACCCGCTTACGAACAGCGCCGGAATGCTTTCCATCCCCCGCGATTTATGGGTGGCCATCCCGGGTTATCAACATGGTAAGATCAACACGGCCCATTATTTGGGCGAAGCTTATAAACTGCCCGGCGGCGGTCCTGGTCTGGCTGCAACGACTGTCGAGCAGCTTTTAGGCGTTCCGATCAATTATTACGCCCAGATTGATTTTGATGCCTTCGTTCGCTTCATCGATGAAATCGATGGTATCAAGGTAGATGTGCCCGAAAAGATAAAAATCGATTTGCTCGGCACAGGATTCAAGACCAAAAAGACGCTGCAGCCCGGGGTCCAAAGACTTCCAGGGGAGTGGACGCTGGCGTACGCCCGTGCTCGTTATACGGAAGGCGGAGATTTTGACCGCGCTTTCCGTCAGCAGCAGGTCATAATGGGGATCCGTGATCAAATCCTGAGTTGGGAGTTGCTGCCCACGCTGATCAAAAAAGCTCCCACGCTTTATAAAGACTTATCATCGGGAATCAACACCAATCTCGGACTGGACGAGATCATCAAGCTGGCTTTATTGGCACAATCCGTCCCAGAAGAGAACATCCAAAAAGGACTCATCGGCAAGGATGCGGTCTTGTTTGCTACATCACCAGATGGACTAAGCATCCTTATCCCGCTTCCTGATAAAATACATCTCGTGCGGGATCAGATTTTCACGACTTTTGGTCTCGGTCCAGAAACATCCGGGAACTCCCAAGAAAGGATGCAGGCGGAAGGAGCTAAAATCGCCCTGTACGACGGCACCGGAATCCCCGAAATCATGCCTCGTACAGAAGAATACCTGCGCAGCCAGGGAGTGAACATCGTGCAGCCGTCACCTGCCAGCGAGCCATACACGGCGACAAAAATAGTAGACCACACTGGTAACCCACACACGCTGAATTATTTTGCCGAATTAATGGGCATTAAAACATCAAATATTCTCAGTCAATTCGACCCCAACAGTCCGGTGGACGTTGAAATCTTCCTCGGCAGCGATTGGGCAAACAGCAATCCAATACCTTAAGACGGCATTCTAATGCCGCCACTGATCGCAGGTAAGTAACCTGCTTCACATGAATAACTAACTAAAGAATTAACATCAAGGCGGGCAATCACCCGCCATTTCTTCTATTCTGATAAAATTATAGTTATCAGATCATTGCGCTATACCAAGAGATCATCTTTTAAAATGTGAGGGTATTTTATGTGTGGACGATTTTCACTCACCGCCGACCCAGATCAACTGCGGAAGATTTTCCCATGGCTGACAGTACCCAGCGAATTACATCCCCGCTACAACGTCGCTCCAAGCCAGCCCGTCGCAGCAGTCCCAAACGACGGTAAGAACCAGATTGACTTTTTCGTTTGGGGGTTGATACCATTCTGGGCAAAAGACCCCAAAATCGGCAGCCGTATGATCAACGCGCGCGCCGAAACAGTGGACCAGAAACCGTCTTTCAAAGCCTCATTTCGCCACCGGCGTTGCCTGATACCAGCAAACGGATTCTATGAATGGCAGCGCCAATCCGGGAGCAAAACAAAAACCCCGATGTATGTCATGCTGGATTCGGGGACGCCTTTCTTCCTTGCGGGGTTGTGGGAGACCTGGCGATCTTCCGATGGTTCCGAGATTCCCTCATGTACGATCATAACTTGCGAACCCAATGAATTGATTCGCGAGATTCACAACCGTATGCCGGTTATCTTGCCGGAAGAATCTTGCCAGCTCTGGTTAGATCCAGGAGAACCAGACTTAAACCAAATCAAAGCCCTGCTGCGTCCATACCCGGCAGAAAATATGAGCGCCTATCCAGTCTCAAAGCTGGTCAACAATCCCGCCAACGACACTGCAGCATGCATCCATCCGCTTTGAACCCGCCAGTCAGGTCACAGAGAATTCAAATGCTGATGTTGGTTCGGTATCAACTCCAATACCGCAAGATCGATAGAAACGTGCTTATCTTGTTATGTACCTGAAAAAAATACGGACCACAATTCAATCAGTCTATCAAAGGGTAAACCATCGCAGTGGTGGTATTGTGGACATCATCCTCACAGCTGGGAAGAGTTTCGATGAGCAGCATGGCGCAGAGGCAGCAGCCAGTATTTCATATTACAGCCTCTTTTCAATGTTCCCATTGCTGCTTTTCCTGGTTTCGATATTAGGGTTTTTTATTGAAAAATTAGGGGCGCCGGTAAAAATCGCCGAGCTAATCACGCAGGCGATTCCAATTTCAAGCGATTTGGTTTACAACAACCTGATTCAAATACTCAATGCCCGCAGCCTTGGCGGAATTATTGGTCTCATCGGCTTAATGTGGGCAGCTTCGAGCGTTTTTATCACCGTATCTCGCAATATAAACCGAGCCTGGTCAGATGCCAGCGAAAGAAATTTGATCCAAAACCGCCTTGTGGCTTTCACGATGATCGTCATTCTGCTCGTCTTGACTGGGGGCTGGATTGCCTCCACCATTTTGTTCGGCCTAGTTCCAAAAATCGTGATTCCCTTCTTCGGAGAAATAGATATCTACCAAACCCAGACGTGGTACTATCTATCCAATCTACTACCCTGGAGTCTTGCATTCCTGATCCTTCTGGGTCTCTACTTTTGGATACCGAACACCCCAGTTAAGTGGAAAGAAGCATTTTGGGGAGCGCTAATCGCCAGCATTGCCTTGAATTTAGCAACTCGGGTCTTCACCTGGCTCCTGAGTAGTGGATTGGCAACTTTCGATATACTCTACGGCTCACTCGGGACCGCTCTCGCATTGCTGACCTGGGTGTACATCAGCGCTTTGATCATCCTCATTGGAGCACACCTCAGCTCTGCAATCGCCCAAGTCAAACGCAATGGCAATCATCCAACGGGGGGATCAACCTGAGCAATAAATTGTGAATACAGTGGATCAAATCCTACCAACACGTTTTATGACCCACTCTCTAAATGCTGTCCCGTGGGGTCAGCGCGCCGCCAGGATCATGGCTGCCGCTATCCAGTCAGTGGAACCCGGCGCCGCAGTGGCACAGTATATGCGACTTGAGGACGAACGTTTAATCATCTCTGAGCAAGTATATAACCTGAATAAATACCGGCGCATTTTTTTAATCGGGGCAGGTAAAGCTGGTGCACCAATGGCAGGCACTGCCGCCGAAATTCTCGGGCGGCGTCTCAACGAGAGCATTATCATCGTCAAAGAAGGTCATACCGGCTCATATATATTGCATGATGTGGATTATGGAAAAACGATTAACGCCCACGCTCCTGAACACACGGTAGTGATAAGAATCCTGGAAGCCGGTCACCCACTGCCCGACGAGCGAGGTGTCATCGGCGCCCAGCAGATTGAAGATTTGCTATCAGGCACACAGCCGGATGATCTAGTGATCTGCCTGATCTCGGGAGGCGGCTCGGCGCTGCTGGTCTCCCCTTCTCCAGGTATAACGTTGGATGACATGCAGGAACTGACTACCTACCTACTTGCATGCGGAGCGAATATCAACGAGATCAACACCCTGCGTAAGCATCTTGACCGAGTGAAAGGCGGCGGGTTAGCCGGCATGGCTGCTCCAGCAGCGGTAGCAACGCTTATCTTGTCCGATGTCATCGGGGACCCCCTTGATGTGATCGCTTCAGGGCCAACAGTTCCAGACCCGTCCACATATGAGCAGGCTTATCAAATTCTAGAGAAATACGACTTACTGGGTCGAGTACCTCGTTCAATCACTACACACTTAAAAAAAGGTCAGCGCGGTGAACTTCCTGAAACCCCCAAACCCGGAGATCCATTATTTGAGCGCGTGCAAAACGTTATTATCGGCAGCAATATCCAGGCTGCCCGGGCGGCGGTTAACCAGGCACAGAAGGAAGGGCTGCATACACTGCTTTTAACAACCTGGCTGCAGGGTGAGGCGCGCCAGGCAGGTCGTTTCTTAGCCGCTGTCGGGCACCAGATCAATGCCGACAACCAACCCGTCGTACGCCCAGCTTGTGTAGTAGTTGGCGGTGAAACAACCGTGACCATAAAAGGTGACGGTCTCGGCGGTCGCAACCAGGAAATGGCTTTGGGTGCTGTGTCCGGATTCGATGGTCTGCCAGACTCAGCCCTGATCACATTAGCCACCGACGGTGGTGACGGTCCCACCGATGCCGCCGGCGCGGTCGTCACAGGTGAAACCCAATACCAGGCACACCAGATGGGATTTAGCCCGGATGATTTCTTAGCGCGCAACGATGCCTACAATTTCTTCGAACCGCTAGGTGATTTGCTCAAACCCGGGCCCACACATACCAACGTAAACGATCTGGCGTTCTTATTTGCTTGGTAGTAAACACAATTTACAAAAATTGAAGGTCACTGACTCATGGCAAACCAACTGCCCCTGGTACTCGTAACCCACACCTTGCCTGACAGTTGGCTGGATTCCCTGCATGGTCGCTGCCGTACTATTATCGGTCCCAAGGACGCCACAGTGCTCGCACCCGAATTGAAAGCTCATCTAAGCCAGGCCGATGGTCTCTACACGCTGCTTACGATCCGGGTGGACGAGGACATCCTGGACAAAACCCCAAACTTGCGTGTGGTCAGCAATATGGCGGTCGGTGTGGATAATATCGACTTGCAGGCGTGCACACGCCGCGGTATTCCGGTCGGGCACACGCCCGGGGTGCTGACCGAAGGGACCGCTGATCTAGCAATGGCGCTTCTACTGGCTGCCGCAAGGCGCTTGGACGAAGCCAATAATGACGCCAAGCACGGTCTCTGGAAGACCTGGTCTCCGACTGGCTGGTTGGGAGCGGATCTATTCGGCGCTACATTGGGAATTGTCGGCATGGGCAAGATCGGCACCGCTGTGGCTGAGCGTGCCAGAGGCTTCGGTCTGCACATTGTTTACAACGATTCCTGCCCAAACCAAGGTGCAGAGTCTCGCTTTGGGGCAAGCTGCCTGCCGTTAGAGGACTTACTGATAGAAAGCGATTTCGTCAGCCTGCATGTGCCGCTAACCGGGAAGACGTACGGCTTGATCGGTGAAAAAGCACTGCGATTGATGAAATCCAGCGCCGTGCTGGTCAACACCTCGCGTGGAGCAGTGGTGAACACCTCTGACCTGCTGCTTGCGCTGAGTGAGGGCTGGATCGCTTCCGCAGCACTCGATGTGACGGATCCTGAGCCTCTGCCCCCTGAACACCCCTTATACAACCAGCCCAATTGTCTCATCACCCCCCATATCGGTTCTGCTACCCGTAATACGCGCCGGCGCATGGCAGAACGCGCCTGCCTAAATTTACTCGACGGTCTGGCGGAAGAACGCCT
>CBFDCK010000061.1:0-16720 GCA_965603285.1 uncultured bacterium | reverse complement strand
ACAGGTCTTGAGTACCTGTCAGGTCACAATCGAAATTATCTGTAATGCTTTACTTCCAATAAAATAAGCTTGTGGGATTGGATTGAACAATGACTGACAGCGAAAAACTACCCTCCGGTAGGACTCGGATCGATTACTGTGAAATGCGCGACATTGTCAAGCAATTTCCTGGAGTGCTGGCTAGCGACCATATTGATTTCGACGTTCGATCTGGTGAAGTGCATGCTTTATTAGGTGAAAATGGGGCTGGAAAAAGCACATTGATGAAAATCCTTTACGGATTGTACCAACCCGATCAGGGAGAGATACTCCTCAACGATAAAACGGTGCATATCGCCTCTCCAACCGATGCAATCAACCTTGGTATAGGTATGATCCACCAGCACTTCATGCTGGTCGATACCCTCACAGTCGCCGAAAATGTTGCTTTAGGACTGCCATCATCGCGGGGACCGTTAACAGATATGGATGCGGTCACTGCGCGGATAGCAGAATTGGCCGATATTTACGGACTCCAAGTTGAGCCCGATGCATATATTTGGCAGCTTTCGGTTGGTCAGCAGCAAAGGGTAGAGATCATAAAAGCGCTCTACCGGGGGGCAGCCCTGCTCATCCTTGACGAACCGACCGCCGTCCTGACACCCCAAGAGGTAGAAGAGCTATTTATGATCATGCGCCAAATGGTCAAAGATGGTCATGCCCTGATATTTATTTCACATAAGCTCCACGAAGTAATCGAAATAAGCAACCGGGTAACTGTGCTGCGTGATGGCAAAAAGATTGGAACCCGACCGACAGCAGAAACAAACAGAGCTGGTCTGGCGAACTGGATGGTCGGGCGTGAAGTGGGATTGACCTTCGATAGAGGTGCAAAAAAATCTGGGGATGCACTGCTCATCATTGAAAATGTTTCAGCCCAAAGCGATTGGGGTACCCCAGCACTACAAGACCTTAGTTTAAAGGTTCACTCTGGAGAAATCCTGGGATTAGCCGGAGTTTCAGGCAACGGTCAGGTTGAATTGGCAGAAATCATCAATGGACTGAGACCAGCCACACAAGGTAAAGTAATATTGGAAAATGAAGATGTGACTGGACAACCCACAGAATCATTGATCGACAAAACGCTCTCATATGTCCCTGAAGAACGCATGCGCGAAGGGATAATTAAGGAATTCACGGTTGCGGAAAACTTTATCCTGCGAGATCACCACAAACCACCGTTTTCTAATTCCGGTTTTTTGAATTTAAAATGGGTCTCACAGCACAGCGATGAACTTATTAAAACATTTAATGTCAAGACCCCTTCGAATGAGACTCGCGTGAAGAATCTTTCAGGCGGGAACATCCAAAAATTAGTCTTAGCAAGAGAATTGTCACGCAAGCCACGGGTATTAATAGCAGCCCAGCCAACGCGTGGTCTCGATATCGGCGCTACTGAATATGTACACAAACTGCTGCTGGAGCAACGCGACGAAGGTACCGCAATCTTGCTGATCTCTGAAGACCTGGATGAAATTCTCGCTCTATCTGATCGTATCGCGGTGATATATGAGGGCCAGATCATGGGCGAGGTAAAAAGCGATCAAGCCACTTTAGAACAACTTGGATTATTGATGGCGGGCGTAAATGAGACCACAAATTAGAAAGAATGGTGCCGTTTATGAAGAAGTTCCTGGGTTATAGATGCTCAATATGCGAACGTGAATACAGTCCTGAAGGATTGCTTTATACATGCCCGAAGGATGGGGGAAACCTTGACATTGTGCTCGATATCGCTAATATCCAGGGTGAGTACAAACCTGAAAATGTGATAAACACGGATGAAAATTCTCTTTGGCGTTATCTGCCCTTATTACCAGTTAGGGATCCAGGTTTTCCGAACACCCCGATCCATGCTGCGGGTTGGACGCCTGTTTACGAACCCATTGGATTGGGGGAGGAATTGGGGCTGCGCCAATTCTATGTAAAAGACGAAAGTCGCAACCCAACGGCCTCATTTAAAGACCGCGCCAGCGCCGTTGTGGTGGCGCGAGCGCGTGAAATCAATGCTGATGTTATTGTAACCGCCTCGACGGGAAATGCCGGCGCGGCTCTAGCAGGGATGGCTGCCGCGGTGGGACAGAAAGCGGTGATTTTCGCACCTCGCAGCGCGCCTCCAGCTAAGATCGCCCAATTGCTGGTTTTTGGCGCCCAGGTGCTGCTGGTTGACGGAATTTATGACGACGCTTTTGACCTATCGATCCAGGCTGCACAGGAATTTGGATGGTACTGCCGCAACACCGGATATAACCCATTCACAGTGGGTGGGAAAAAAACAGCCGCCTTTGAAATCTGGGAATGGGGAATTTCCAGAGGTGAAGGGCAGTCCAGCAGTACGAAGAATCTCTCAATATTCGTCTCTGTTGGCGATGGAAACATCATCTCTGGCATCCATAAGGGCTTTAAGGATCTGCAAGCATTGGGCTGGCTGCAGGACATGCCGCGTATCTTTGGAGTCCAGGCAGCAGGCTCAGCCGCGATCGCAAATGCATTCTATGCCAATACCGAAAAAATCACACCGGTATCTGCAAATACGCTCGCTGACAGCATCTCGGTGGATTTACCACGGGATGGCGTACGAGCAGTTCGCGCCGCCGCACAAACTGGTGGGTCATACATTATAGTCAGCGATGCTGACATCCTGAAAGCCATCTCCAGTTTAGGTAAAGTTGGTATATTCGCCGAACCAGCAGGCGCCGCCTCATACGCGGGCGTGGTCAAAGCGCTAGCTGAAGGTAAAATTGAGCATGATGACTCAGTGCTGGCGCTTAATACAGGCAGTGGATTAAAGGACATCACTGCCGCGATGCGTGCGACCCCTGAGGCTCCGGTAATTGAACCATCACTTGAGGCAGTCAAGAGGGTGATAAAATAGAAAATATGTCTGATCCCGAATATTCAATAATCGCTCCAATTTACAACGAAGCCGCGACGCTACCCGAACTATACCGGCGTGTTTCCGAAACAATGGGTACCCTCGATGAACATTGGGAGCTTATCCTCGTTGACGACGGTTCGACAGACGGGTCGACCGAACTTATCCAAGATTACACCCAAAAAGACTCGCATATACGCCCGGTCATCTTCGCCCGGAATTTCGGTCACCAGATCGCTGTCACCGCCGGATTGGATTACAGCCGCGGAAAGGCTGTGATCATTATTGACTCCGACTTGCAGGATCCTCCGGAAGTGATTCCTGATCTAATCCAAAAATGGCGTGAAGGATATGAAGTCGTTTACGCTTACAGGACCGAACGAGAGGGCGAAAGCTGGTTCAAGCTGACCACGGCTTCCCTGTTCTACCGTATTATCTACAAGATCACTGACGTTGACATCCCCTTAGACACAGGGGATTTCCGGTTATTGGACCGCAAGGTGGTCAACGTGATCAATCAAATGCGCGAACGACACCGCTTCTTGCGGGGAATGTCCGTCTGGGTAGGCTTTCGCCAAACCGGTGTGCCTTACCGGCGCGCTGCACGTTATGCCGGTGAGACAAAGTACCCAATCAAAAAGATGGTGAAGTTTGCCAGCGACGCCATCACCAGCTTTTCCTACTTTCCGCTTCAGGTCGCGACCTATATGGGTTTTATTTCCGCCGGGATCAGTATCCTGGCGATCCCAATCGTCATCGCCTTGCGATTAGCAGGAGCAGGCGCCTTTTTCGGTCAGGCAACCACCTTGATCGCGGTCCTATTTTTGGGAGGCGTGCAATTAATTTCCTTAGGTATTTTAGGGGAGTATATCGGCAGGTTGTATGATCAAGCAAAAGGACGCCCTTTATACATCGTTACAGTAGAACCCGAAGATATCGCTGAAGATGACGAAGAATTAATCGATTGAAGTTTTTCATTAATAAATTCTAGCTTAGAGAGGAGAAGAAATTGGCTACTATAGATTTAACAATTCAAAAAGAACGCCGTGAAAGGGTGATTGAGAGAGCCCGCGAGCGTAATATTATCGTTCCCACGTTTGCACAAATGAAGAACCCCGAATTGATTCCAGATCAAATCAAAAGCGAACTGGCGCAGATCGGTCTTTGGGATGTCAATCCCCGCAATTTGTTCCGTATCACCTGGAAAAACGAACCCATTGAACAAGGGGGAGGTTTTAATGGTGTAAATTATATGGAATTCCCCCCCAGCTTGACTGGAACGGATGCGCGCATCATCGCATTAGTGGGTAAATGGTTCCCCACCGGCTCACACAAGGTGGGGGCAGCGTTTGGCTGTCTGGTTCCGCGCCTTGCTACCGGGCAATTCGATCCGACTACTCAGAAAGCGGTTTGGCCGTCAACAGGTAATTACTGCCGCGGGGGCGCTTATGATTCGGAACTCCTGGCTTGCGATTCGATCGCGATTCTGCCTGAGGAAATGAGCCGCGAACGTTTTGAGTGGCTTTCAAATATAGCCGGTGAGGTGATCGCTACGCCCGGCAGTGAATCGAATGTCAAGGAGATCTTCGACAAGTGTTGGGAACTGCGTGCATCCGGCGAAGACTTGATGATCTTCAATCAATTTGATGAATTCGGCAATTATCTCTGGCATTACGAGATCACGGGACACGCTTTTGAGGAAGTATTAAAGTTGGAGATGAAACCAACGGATAATTACCGCGGTTTAGTTTCCGCAACCGGTTCAGGTGGAACGATCGCAAGCGGTGATTATTTAAAGCAGCTCTTCCCTGGCAGCAAGATCGTCGCCAGCGAAGCCCTGCAGTGCCCAACACTGTTAGAAAACGGATTTGGCGCTCACCGGATCGAAGGAATTGGTGACAAGCACGTTCCATGGATTCATAATACAAAGAACACAGATCTGGTTGTAGCGATTGACGATAACGCTGTTGTAAGCCTCTCACGCCTGTTTAACGAACCAAATGGCAGGACTTATCTGGCAAAGCAAGGCGTTCCCGAAGAAATCGTATCCCAACTTGATCTGCTTGGTTTTTCGGGCATTTCTAACCTGCTGTCAGCGATCAAATTTGCGAAGTACTATGAGATGGGAACGGATGACATTGTGCTCACAGTTCTGACAGATTCCATGGAGTTGTACCAGAGCCGGCTGCGCGAAATGCACGCAGAATTCGGGGAATACAGCGAGGTCGATGCTGCTGTAGATTTCGCACGTTATCTCCAAGGCGAAACGACCGATAACATGCTAGATTCGACGTATGTCGACCAGCGCCGGATTCATAATCTCAAGTACTTTACCTGGATAGAACAGCAAGGTAAGACTTATGAAGAGATCATGGACCAGTGGTATCACCGCGATTACTGGACCGGTTTTCAGGGTCAAGTTGAAGAAATTGACGAGCTGATCGAGGAATTCAACGCAGAAGTTGGATTGCTGAAATAATCAAAGTGGATACACCTCCAAAAGAGGATCTATATCCCGCACTTACTTCTCTAATCCTGGTCGTGGTCATGAACGACCCACGAGACATGGAAATTGCGCGCCTGTTAGGATGGTACCGCATCCCACTCCGTTCCGCCCCAAAAGTGGTTTCGGTTGATTATCTAGCTTTTTACCAGACAGCTGTATTTGGCGAAAATAAGTGGCGCATCCAGTACATTGCACCTGTGCAGGGTCATGAACTAACATCCAGAGCTGAACTGTTTCATGATGAACTCGACCACCCGAGCGCAAACCAGGAATACTTTAAGATTCAAATCGGTACCATATTTAAGCTTCCCAAGCCAATATTGGCTGAAAAATGGCGCCGCATCACGTTCCTGTACACAACCGGAGAATATCTACGAAAAGCCGTGACGATTAATGACCTGGTCGTCCAGTCGGATGAGCGGCGTATGCTCTGGCAGGCTCTGCGCGAACGCGCCGGTCAATATCAGAATTATCACGTAAACGGGCTTTCGGAAATGCAAGTTGACCCTACCTTATTGGCGGCTTTCTTGGGTATAAAGGAACTCGAAGAATCCAAATATGATGGATAGGTTACAAAAATGACTCTGATAATAAAATACGGAACTCTCATCACCGCCTGCGAGACTTTCAGCGCCGACATCCTCATTGAGGGTGAAAAAATATCCCAAATTGGTGCAGATCTCAGCCATCCAGATGCAGAGATCCTGGATGCTGGCGGCATGCTGGTCATGCCAGGAGGCGTAGATCCGCACACACATTTCGACCTGCCCATGTTCGACACCGTATCATCTGATGACCATTACAGCGGACATAAAGCTGCCGCTTTCGGCGGTACGACTACGGTTATTGATTTCGTCCCCCAAGACTCCCCTACGCTTAATGAATCGGTGGAAGTATGGCATGCAAAAGCTGATCCAAAAGCTGCCATTGACTTCGGGTTTCATATGAACATCACCCATCTCGACCCCTCAGTCGAGACGGAAATTCCGAAATTGCTCGAATTAGGGATCACTACGGTCAAAGTTTTTACTGCCTATAACGGGCGACTGCGTTTGCAGGACGGGGAGATTTTTCGTGTCATGCGAATAGCTAGAGATAACGGCATGCTCACAATGCTGCATGCGGAGAATGGGGACGTGATAAATGTACTGGTCGACGAAGCATTAACTGCCGGTCACACCGCCCCAGAATGGCACGCATACACGCGCCCTGCCTGGGGAGCAGTGGATGCCACATCACGGGCTTCAGCCCTGGCTGCCCAAGCGAACGCTCCACTCTATATCGTGCACATGAACACTGCAGGTGAAGTCGACCAATTGCAATATGCACGCCAGAAAGGCGTGTCTGTAATGGGGGAAACATGCCCGCAGTACCTGTTCTTCACAATAGAAGACCTGCGCCGACCGGATGGCGCTAAATGGATCTGCTCCCCGCCTATGCGCACTAAAATGGACAATAAGCGCCTTTGGCAGGGGCTGGAAGGTGGGATCCTGCAAACTATTGGGACCGATCACTGCCCTTTCTTCTTCGACGGCACTAAAGCGATCATTTATGAAGGACAACCGGTCACGATCCCGGGGAAAGAACTGGGCGCAGATGATTTTACCAAGATCCCCAATGGTCTGCCCGGAGTGGGAGACAGGCTGCCTGTTATCTGGACAAAAGGCGTCGGATCGGGTCGCTTGACCCCCAACCAATTTGTCGCTCTGACCAGCACCAACCCGGCCAAAATTTTTGGTTTATATCCCCGCAAAGGCACCCTGGTGCCCGGATCTGATGCAGACATCGCTATTTGGGATCCGGATTTACGTCTGGATTACGGTTTGGATTACTCGCACCAACGCACAGATTACAACCTCTTTGAAGGTTGGGAACTTAAAGGATTCCCAGTGAAAATCTTCCTGCGCGGTCACCTGATCGTTGATGGGTATCGATGGATGGGAAAACCTGGGATGGGTAAATTCCTCAACCGCCAACCAGGGGCACCGGTTTTATAATATTTAAAACAACTGGACAAATCCACACGATTCCGTGTAAACTTCCTCCAACAAACAAGGAACCGACATGGATCGATTGATTATTGCGCGCACATTATTAGACATCTCAATGCGGATATTCACAGGATTAAACCTGTCGTCAAGGATTCTCCCCAGGATAGTTCGTAACTTCCGGATAACCTTTGCGACCGCATGTACAGCTCTGGTATTGTGCGCGTGTGGGATCGCATCATCACAGCCTGCCCCTACCGCTGAATCAACCTTGATGCCCACTTCTCCAGCCACATTAAATCCACCAACTGTGGTGCAGCTATCTGGGACAACCTCCACCCCATCATTAGAACCCACGCACACAGCTACATCTACTAGCATGGGACGTCCCACAAATTCATTATCCCCCACGGTACACGCCTCAAAAACCTCTACTCCACCATCACCGGTTTTACCCACTACACCATCACCCGAAATGACGAGCGACTTGTTGTACCTTACGGGCGGAAAATTAATGCGTTGGGACCACGTGACGGACTATTCCAGCCTGTTGGCTAGCGGAGTTGAAGAATTCGCGGTAAGCGAAAGCGGGAAGAAAGTCGCATTGTTAAAAACCACTAATATCACTGCCAACGGCGTAGAATTATTTGTTTTGGCGATTTTAGATTTTGATACTAAACAAATAACCAACTTGATTGAAAACACACCACGTCTCTTTGCAATATCTACTTCTGCTGATGGAAAATATATCGCATATACAACTGATGAAGGTGACGGCACTATATTCGTCATTAATTCGGATGATGGGGAGCAGAAATTCGAAGCCGGTACTTGCACCCGCGAGGATGATGGTTCTTGCAATGAATTAGCCTGGTCCCCTGACGGAAAAAACCTGTTGTGGACTGATGACAGAGGCATCTGGAAGTTCAACGTGGAATTGAGATCTTCTCATCTGCTGCACACCAACGTAGTGCGCGTCACCGATCCTAAGGGAGGCGAGGGAGAGGTAAGCGTCCAGTTTGGTTCATTGGCATGGTCACCGAAGGGAAGATATGTGCTCCTGGAGGTGATCCCTTCGGATTCTGGTGTACGCTGGCAGGGCATTTTGGACACAAAAAATGGTCGCTTCGCGCAAGTCCCCAATTCTAGTGACTATTCAACATTGGATGCCTGTGCATGCTGGTCAAAAGATGGGTCCTTAATGGTTGGTCACAGCGGCGATTCTGCAGAAGACCGCCCACCAAATATCAATGTCTGGGGAATCGTGCCCACCCACAATGATTTACTTACATTAGACAAGAATTTCGAACTCGACTCACAGTTTTTCCCCTCTCTGTCTAACTCAGATGAATTTGAACAACATTATTTTCCCAACTGGCTGTCACAAATAAACGAGAACAAATCCTACTTTGGATTGACATTGATCGATACGAATTCCAGCCCACTTCTGTTTGAATTAGACCTGAGAAACGGCACTCTTTCAGAAATAATTGTGATCCCATACAATCCCATCGAAGTGCTCTGGTCTCCCGATGGAGTTGGCGCATTAATAATTGGAAATAATTCAGAGATCATCTTTGCCCCCTTTGACGGCAGTCTTATGCGCGACCTGCACCTGCGTCTGGGTGAAGATGCCCAGGACTTCATCTGGCTCCCCCCTACCCCCCGATCATAAGCGTACTCACCGCGAACCCAAATCCCCCATGCTCTCACTTCTTCCAATAATCATCCTGCTTTTAGCGGCTTTGATCATATTGAGCATCCGGGTGCTGCGACCAGAATTCCGGCAGCTCTGGCTGCTTGCCGTGTCGGGAGCACTTCTAACCTGGATATTGGCGCTGATTGCTAAGATCCAAATTCCAGCGAGCATCACCCTTGTCAACTGGCAGCCTGAAGAATTGTTCCCCGTTTCGCCCGCTCTTATCGCAGATAACGTATCATGGTCTTTCTCATTCTCGTTGGTTTCACTGGCATTGGCTGCTATCCTCATCGATGCGACCCGTATTACGGGAACTAAGAGTACATCTCCAAATTGGTGGAATTGGACTCCCTTGTTAACGCTGACAGCATTGGGAATGTTGACGGTGATGTCGAACAATTTCCTGACCCTGGTATTTACGTGGGCTGCACTGGACACTTTTGAATTAATCGTATGGCTATCCAAATCCCGGGATTGCAGCGAGAGCAGAGGGGCAATAAACAATTTCGCCGTCCACCTTGCTAGCCTCCTGCTGGTTATATTGGCAGGGATTACTACGCGCTCATCAGGTTCACCGTTGGATCTGACCCAAATTTCTGAGCAAGCCAGTCTTCTTCTTTTGGCAGCCGCTGGACTACGCCTGGGTATCCAGCCCATGGGTACTTATCTAAACCCGGATCAGGCGCGCGTTAATGTGATCGACCCCATTCTGCGATTAATCCCATCCGCAGCAGGTCTTGCTCTTCTGGTGCGCACTGCGAACACAGTCCCACCGGCAGACATCGCTCCTTTCTTACTATTATTCGCCCTGATTGTGGCAACTATCAGCGGACTTATATGGAATAACGTCCGCGATGAGTTGGAAGGGGAGCCATTTTGGATCATGGGAATGGCTGCGTTTGTCTTCGCATCTGCTGTACGTGGTCAACCAGGTGCGAGCCTGGCTTGGGGAATCTCTCTATTACTGGCGGGAGGATTGATTCTCTTGTTCATCGCCCGGCGTAGATGGCTGCTGCCGCTCCTGATGCTTGGTTTATTCGGTTTCTCGACCTTACCCTTTTCCCCTGCCTGGGGTGGTGTACTGTTATACCAAAAACCTCTAAACATTCTAGGTTTCCTGTTGATCATACCCCAGGGTCTATTCCTGGCTGGATATTACCGCCACGCCACTCGTCGCGAGGACCGATTCGAGTTCGGCGAGCGCTGGGTGTGGTTCATATATCCACTCGGATTGGCCCTTTTACCTGCCGCGCAGTTCATCATTGTTTTATTAGGACAGGTCTTATCTACGGGCTCAGCATCCTCACCCCCAACGCTGATAGAATCCTGGCCTGGGCTGGCTGCCTGTGCTTTCGCCCTTCTAATTTTATTACTGGGAGGGCGTGGATTCAGTGTCTCACCAAAAGTGATTTCCACTCTCAGGGCGATATTGTCACCCGAGTGGATTTATCGCGCCCTTAGAAACGTACATCACTCGCTGGGACATATTTTCACCTTCTTCAGCACCACATTAGAGGGTCGGGGAGGAATTCTTTGGTCGATATTACTGCTCACATTAATAATCTCCCTCTTAGCCCAATTCAGCATTGGAAGGTAAAAATTGGAACTTGATCTATTGGGAATAGTTGCCCTGCTCCTGGTCACAATTACATCCGTCAGTCTGTTAATCGCAACAGATTGGCGCATTAGCATGGCGCTGCTTGCCATCCAATATATTGGAATGTTTATATTAGTAAGGATGGAATGGTCGCTGGCAATGTCGGCGGTTAAACTGGTAGCGGGGTGGATTTCATGCACTGTATTAGGGATGGCTTTGCTCAGCTTACCTGAATTTAGATTTAGATCCGAAAAACAAAATGCAGCCAAGCTGGAAAATGGGGAAGTCAACTCTCCTATCCGGACTCGACTTCCCTTGGGACGTCCATTTATACTCCTCACCGCTATATTAATTATACTAACTACGTTCTCTCTAGCTGGACTTGCACAGAATTGGTTCGAAGGTACACCATTTCCCGTATTGCTGGGCGGATTTATCTTGATCGGCATGGGGCTGCTGCAGCTCGGCTTCTCTGAAAGACAATTCCCCGTAATATTGGGATTGTTAACGACCCTGTCAGGATTTGAAATCCTATACGCATCTATAGACTCGTCAGCTCTTGTGGCAGGATTGTTAGCCGCAGCGAATCTGGGTCTTGCACTTATCGGCGCATACCTGATCGTATCACCAGCCATGGGGGAAACGGAATGAACACACCCATCATTTGGGTACTCCTTCCAGGAATTGCTGCAACCCTGCTGTTTATTTTCAGACGTTGGGCGCCAGCCATCTATATAGCGGGGATTTTGACAGCCGTCTTTCTGGCATATCTGGCATGGACGCTTCCAATTGGTGAACCCATTTCACTTTTACCGTGGCCCAGGCTGCCGTCCGTAAGGATAGAAGATACATTCATAGTTCTCGGACGCCGGTTTATCCTTGGAAACTCTGCCCGTCCTGCCCTGGTATTAATCTACCTGGGCATCGCTCTCTGGTTTGGAGGCGCCTACATAGCTCGGGTCAATAATATGTTTATCCCGCTGGGATTAGTAATCGCATCCCTGCTGACAGCATCCCTGGCTGTCGAACCATTTCTTTACTCAGCCTTGCTGATCTTAGGGGTAGCCCTGGCCAGTGTGCCCATCCTTTCACCTCCTGGTAAACCTGTTGGTCATGGGGTGTTGCGCTTCCTGAAATTTCAAACAATTGGAGTGCCATTCATATTAATTGGCGGCAGGCTGCTGTCTGATCTCGAGATTGACCCATCCGACACCCTGCTGGCTTTACGGGTGACAGTAATGATCGGATTGGGGTTTGCTTTGATCGCTGCAATTTTCCCCTTCCATACCTGGATACCAATGGTCGCGGGTGAATCCCACCCCTATGCCGCCGCATTTGTATTCTTTCTTCTACCGGCCACGGTTTCTTTCCTGGCGGTCGACTATGTGGATAGATATGCCAGTCTAGGTGTCAGCATTCAAATTGCAGGAGCACTGCGCTTCCTGGGGATCCTGATGGTCTTGACGGGAGGCTTATGGGCCGCTTTTGAACGCCATCTTTCCCGCATAATGGGTTTTGGGGCAATTTTTGAGATTGGCATGGCGCTCCTGGCATTGAGCCTGGCTGCCGGGAGGACTGAAATCACGCCCATCCAAGGCATCTACTTCGCCCAGTTTCTGCCGCGCGCCCTCGGACTGGCAATTTGGGCTTTGGCTTTATGCATTCTGAGTGACAAAACCAAGGACCTTACATTCGATGCTGTAGCTGGAATTGCTCACAAGATGCCTATCGTGGCAGCAAGTGTAATAATTGCGACCTTTTCAATAGCCGGGTTTCCATTCCTGGCCGGTTTTCCGGTAAACACGGCTTTGTGGTCAACACTCGCGCATGTATCCCCAGGGTTGGCTATCTTGACGATTGTTGGGGCCTCGGGTTTGATTATAGCAGGACTACGAACTCTGGGGGCACTGGTTATCGATCCCGAAACCCGGGAATGGCAGCTTACAGAAAAAATTCCCCAAATCATACTGCTAACTTTGGGTTGGGTGATGCTCCTGATCATAGGAGTGCTGCCGCAGTTATCCATTCCAGCACTTACCAATATGGCACTGATATTTATCAGCACGCCCCCTTAAAGTTAGGCAGGTAGTAAGGTTAAGAAGGTCACACGGACCATAAAAATCGCGGGTGATACGAAAATCACAAAATAATTTCCTCCAGCCTATATTAAAATTCACTTAAGCGCCGTCTGAACCGGCATGCTATAATCGCATAAATAATGATCGCTAATTTCGCACTTATCTTCACAAATATATCTTAGTCTGACCATTACAGCGCATAAGGACGAGATAACAGAGACATTTAAAAGAATCTCAGTGGTCTTTGTGGAAAATTTTATTTCGATAGTAAATAAGTTAATAATCTCGGGTATCAGAAGGAGATCGAATTATGAATGTGGATCAGATCGTTAAACAAGTTGACTGGCTGGACGATGAAAGACGCAAAGACCAGACCAGAATCAGTTCGCTGGAAGAGCATATTGTTTCAATCGATGGAAATTTTACTTCGATCAACTCACAGCTTAAAGATCAGAGTGGGGAAATCAACCGCCTGGGAACTCTTATCTCTCGTATGGACAGCTACGATGAAGATCTGTTTCAACTGCGCCTTGAAATAAAAGGTAGCCTCGATGAACTCAAAAAACAGCTCACGCAGCGGGAAGAGAAGGCGCAAAAAGAACGTCAATCAGAGATCAGGGCGTTAGAAGTATCCATAGCCGAAATTCGCAAGGAACTTGAACCCATCCCGGAATTGAAACGCGGTCTGTCGGCTCGAATTGAAGAGGAAAACCGGCTGGGACGTTTAATAGACGAAGTGCGCGCAAGAATAGAAACCGTGAATCGGGACCAGGAAGAATATACTCGCACTGTTAAGCTGCTCAACGACGGGCGCCGCCAGGACGCCAAACGCCTGACAGATTTACACGGCGAAGTCTCTGCAATCCGTAAGCGGTCGGATGACCAGCACGGACGGGTCGAATTAAATACTGCCAATCAGAAAAAGATGGAAGCTCGTCTGAGTGAATTCTCTATCTTAGATACCGAACGCCAGGAAGAGATGGATAAGTTCATGGAGAACCAGGCTTTGAAAGACGTTGAACGTGAGCGCACCTGGAAGGAATGGCAGTCGCGCTTTGGGATCATCGAAGATCAAACCGCAGAATTGGGTAACAAACTCGAATTGATGGACACAACCCGTAGAGATATCCAGCACACTCAAAAAACAGTTGAAGATCTATCCCAAAAAGTTGAACGCAGGATCAGCGAATTCACCGAAGTGCAGCGTCTTGCTGAAGAACGTTTCCGCCAGGAATGGGTAACTTTTAAAGCGGATGATCAGAAACGCTGGACGAACTACACCCTCACGGTGGACGAGCAGCACAAAGAAACTTTGCGTCAATTCGACAAAGTAACCGACAGGGTTACCCCCATCGAAGACGAACTCCAGGAACTGCAGGACTTGACCGCTCAGATGGTCGAACAGACCGAGAAACGCCTGGGGGCTCTGCTGTCTGCTGTCCATGAGTCGGTCACGGGGTTTGAAAGGACCGTAGGACGCGCCCGCTAAGATCGTCGGATCGGATAAAGGATTCAGGATGCGTGTGATAGGAACCGCAGGTCACGTTGACCACGGTAAATCCACCCTGGTAGAAGCGCTCACCGGGACTCATCCGGACCGCTTGAAGGAAGAACGCGAACGCGAGATGACGATCGATCTCGGTTTCGCCTGGATGACCCTGCATTTAGATGGCTCTGCGGAGGACGAGGAAGTCGGCATCGTCGACGTGCCGGGACACCGCGATTTCATCGAAAATATGCTGGCGGGAATCGGGGGCATCGATGCAGCCCTGTTCGTTGTGGCGGCTGATGAGGGTATTATGCCGCAGACTCGCGAGCATCTAGCCATCCTCGACCTTTTACAGATCCAAGGCGGAGTGGTCGCCTTGACTAAGATAGATTTAGTTGCAGAAAGCGGCTTTGGCGGTGGGGATTGGCTGGACCTGGTTGAAGCCGATATCCGCCAGGTTTTGAACAATACAATCCTTGAAGATGCACCCATCGTACGGGTCTCAGGTAAAACGGGTGTGGGTATCCCCGACCTGCGCGCTGCCATGAGCGCTTGCCTGGCTGATCGCCCTCCCCGCCCCGACCTGAACCGGCCGCGTCTGCCAGTCGACCGTGTGTTCACCATCGCCGGATTTGGAAGCGTGGTAACAGGCACCCTGACAGACGGCAGTCTGAACGTGGGCGACGAAGTCGAAATACTGCCCAATGGTTTGAGCGGCAGGATACGCGGCTTACAAACCCACAAACAAAAAGAGCAAAACGCCGTCCCCGGGAGCCGTACAGCGGTCAATATCTCTGGCGTTTCGGTTGACAAAATCGAGCGCGGTGATGTGGTAGCACACCCGAGTGATTACCGCCCCACCCGTAGATTCGACGCCAGCTTACGCCTGCTGGGGGACGCAAGCAGTTCCCTAAAACACAATACCGAAGTGAAACTCTATCTGGGCGCTTCTGAAGTGATGGCACGTTTGAGATTATTGGGGGTCGAGGAGCTAAAACCAGGTCATGAGGGCTGGATTCAATTGGAGCTGGCAAGACCTGTCACGGCTGTGCGAGGAGACCGCTTTATTTTGCGGCGCCCTTCCCCCGGAGAGACAATCGGCGGCGGTAGTGTTATCGACCCGCACCCTGTAGGGCGCCACAAACGATTCTCCGACGAAATCTTGACGAATCTGAAAGCATTCGCCCAAGGCACACCCGCCGAGATCGTGCTGAGTGCGGTCCGATCGCTGGGAGCAGGGACCCCAGCGCAGGTAGCTGAACGGACGAACTTAGACCTGGACCTCGTAATAGCGGGGACCCAGGAATTGGTCTCAGGGAGCGCGGTGCTGGTTTTGGGTGGTAAAACACCGTCGTCGATCCCTCAGAGTGAAGTAGGGCAATACGACCAGGGAGATCGTGCGCTGATCGGTCGGGATACGCTGCTGGTTAGCAGCGAACTATGGGGACAGATAGCTTCTAAAGCAATCAGGGAAGTGGAAAGCTACCACCAGAACTACCCTCTGAGAGTTGGAATATCGCGTGAAGAACTGAAAAGCCGGATATCTCGCATCACGGGCTCATCGCCGCAGTTGTTCAATTTCGCCATGCATAAATTGATCGCGGATGGCGAGCTGGAGGAATCGGGACCCTATGTGTGCCGGGCGGGTCACGAAATCAGATTCAACGCAGGACAAGAAACGGATGTCAATCGACTCTTGAGGCGTTTTGAAGAAGACCCATACGCGCCGCCTTCGGTCAAGGAATGCCAGGAAGAAGTGGGGGAGGAAGTCGTGAATGCCTTAATTGAACTCGACCGGCTGGCAGCAGTGGCTCCAGAGGTAGTATTCCGACGGGAGGATTATGACAATATGGTCGCAGAACTGCGTCAATTAATGACTGGCGGAAAGACGCTGACGGTCGCCCAGGTGCGGGATCACTTCGGAACCAGCCGTAAGTATGCCCTGGCGCTTATGGAGCACCTGGATGCGATCGGTGTGACAGTTCGAGAGGGAGATGCACGCAGGTTGAAAAAATAAT
The DNA here is from genome assembly GCA_965603285.1 of uncultured bacterium. Lineage (GTDB taxonomy): Bacteria > Chloroflexota > Anaerolineae > Anaerolineales > UBA4823 > JAUWPO01. The sequence continues at coordinate 431 of CBFDCK010000061.1, read as the reverse complement.
AAAAAAAGGCGGGGGCGACCCGCCTTTTTTTGTCCACTATGGTAAGTAAAACTCTAAACCATGAATATTGGGGCTACCTTGTAATCATGGGGATATAGGATTTCCACCACCAAGCAGCCGTTACCGGATCAAAGACTTCGGACGAGCCATTTGTATCCACGGCTTCCAACCAGTAATAGTATGTTTTGCCTGGAAGAACTTCGTCGTCCAAAAATTCATATTCAGCGCCACTCCCGTCAGAAATTTTGACAGGAATATAGCCTAGGAGCTCCATTCCCGTGCCATTTTCGTTCAGGCTGCGGTGAAGATTGAAACCGAGCGTATCTGTTTGCATGATAGTTTGCCATTCCACCAGTATCGTTCGAATCTCGGGAGTTGCGGTGAATGAACTCATGGTTACAGCCGTTGGCTTATTGTTGTAGACATCGCAG
>CBFDCK010000060.1:0-17075 GCA_965603285.1 uncultured bacterium | reverse complement strand
AATTAAAAAACATAGAATATCGCCAGTATAGAAACACCCCACAGGATAATCGATATTTGCAGGGGTCTGTCGGAAAGCAAAAGTTCTTCCGGAGCGCCGCCACTTTGCTCAACCTGGAGCAGGTAAATATATCGAAAGATGCCATACAGGACAAACGGGATAGTGAGCATCATGATGTTGTTGCTGGGTAAATTTGGCGCTGAGAATGTGTACAGGCTGTATGCGATGATTATCGTTGCCGCCACGATTGTGATCAACTGGTCGAGCAGCGGAATCGTATAGCCGTCGAGCACCTTGCGGTGCGTATTTGCGTCGTCTGCTAATAACCCAATTTCAGCCCGTCGTTTACCAAAACCCAGCAGCAAAGCGCCCAGCGTGGTAACCACATACAGCCAGGGAGAGAAGCGCGCCACAGTTATCAATACCGCCCCTGCCAAAACCCTTAACACAAACCCAAGTGCAATCACGAAAACATCGATCAATGTGACGTGCTTCAGCCATTTGGAATACGCCAGGTTGAGCAGGAAATATGCCGCCGCCACCCCCGCAAAGGCGGGCGAAAGCAGATACGAAAGCGGGAACATAACGACTAGAATTACTATCGCTGCTCCCCTTGCAATAGGGACCGATAACTGTCCCGAAGCAATTGGACGGCGACGTTTCTCGGGATGATTGCGGTCAGCTTCGTAATCCGTTATGTCGTTGATGATGTAAACCACCCCGGACAGCAGACAGAAGATAACAAACCCGGCGGTCGTGATGAAAAAAACGGGCAGGTTGTTCAATCCCAACTGGCGGTCGAAGACCAACGGCGCGTAGATGACCAGGTTCTTGGTCCACTGGCGCGGTCGCATGGTCTTGACGATTAAGGTGAGCGTTTCAACCAACATACTGCAATGATAGCATAAAAGTTAGGGTATAGGGGAGAAGGGGGGCGTTGATTCTCATCACTTCGTAAGACGTAACAAAAAAGCCAGACCATTAATATAAGCAAGCAAAGTCCAGGATATATATGAAACACTTGCGAGTTCATACACGTCTCAATCAAGTGTACACCTCTGCTAGCCATTTGACCAGCGTCCAAATCCGTATCCACTCGTGCTAAAATTGGTACATGTCAAAGGTGCGTCTTGATCTCTTGCTCGTTGAACGTGACCTGGTGGAGAGCCGCAATCAGGCTCAGAAGCTGATCATGGCAGGGCAGGTGCGCGTGGACGACCAGATCGTGTTCAAACCATCAACAAAATTCCTCCCAGATGCGGCGCTGGCTGTCGACCAGGGACCGCGTTTCGTCTCGCGTGGCGGAGATAAGCTGGCTGCAGCGCTGGATTCGTTTCAATTTGACGTAAAAGGATTGGTCTGCGCGGATGTGGGCGCTTCGACGGGCGGGTTCACTGATTGCCTGCTGCAGCACGGCGCCTTACGCGTGTATGCCATAGATGTCGCCAAAGGCATCCTGCATTGGAAAATAAGGCAAGACCCGCGCGTTGTCGTAATGGAGAAACAAAACGCCAGATATTTAGAGCGGCTGCCCGAACCGGTGACCATTATAACGGTTGATGCTTCGTTCATCTCTCTACAAATCCTGCTGCCAGTCTTCAGAGGCTGGTTTCAAACGGACAGCCCCTCCATTTCACCTGAAATTCGGGAGAGCCAGAGCAATTCAATCATCGCCCTGATCAAGCCTCAATTTGAAGCCGGGCGGGAAGAAGCCTCGCGCGGTCGGGGAGTGATCCGCGATCCCGCCATCCACCGCCATGTGCTGGGTGAAGTGCTGAACTTCTCTCTAGAATTGGGTTATGGCGTAAGAGGATTGATACGATCACCCCTACGGGGACCAAAAGGCAACATCGAGTTTCTGGCGCGGCTGGAATATCCAGAGCGATTAATATCAAATATCCGTGATCTGATAACTGCCCTATATTAATCAGTTACCTGGGCACCCGCGCCCAGGATAAGAATCATGCATTTTGCCAAGCATACTTTGTATGGGCATACAAAGTATGCCAAGCTCATGTATTTTGAGCCGCTCATGTATTTTGAGCCGCCCAGGGTAAGGTCAGTCGTAGTTCAGCAGTTCAACTTCCGAAAATCTCGGCGGCGATGAAGATTCTTCTCCTCCGCTTCGCTCCGGTTCAGTATGACAGAGAGAGGCATAATCTAGTATACTTCCCCTGTTCGTGGAGAAGGTTAATAAACCAATATCCCCAAACCGGAACGGCACTCTTTCCGGATTGCGATTTTAGGAGACGTAAAATCACTGCTTCTAACTCATCCAGCAAAGACTCACCCAACAATGATTCACCCAACAATGGGTCACCCAGCAAAGACTGGAAGCGAATTTTACCGGGCTTGATTGTTTCTGCCATTTCCCTGGCGGTGGTATTCTATATCGCCGACATACGTCTGCTGGTTGAAGCCTTGCGTCTGGCAGATTACCGTCTGGTGGCGGTGGCAGGGCTGCTAGCGGTGGTCTGGCTGGGGGTGCGGGCGATTGTCTGGCGCACCCTCTTGCAGGAGAAAGCGACCTACAAACAGGTATTTTCCACCGTTAATGAGGGCTACCTGCTGAACAACATACTACCCTTCCGTTTGGGCGAAGTGGCGCGTGCTTTTTTGCTTTCCGAAAAAGCTGCTTTGAGCTTCTGGGAGGTCTTTTCCACCATCCTGATTGAACGAGCCCTGGATGTAGCATTGGCAGCCGGATTGCTGCTCAGCACACTGTCGTTTGTCGTGGGCGCAAGCTGGGCATGGCAGGCAGCGGTGGGCACGATTACACTAGTGTTAGCCGGGCTTGCGGCTCTATACCTGCTGGCTCGCAATCAGGAATGGGCATTAACACAGTTCGAAAAGCTGACCTCCCGCTTGGCAGTATTAAATAGGATCGGGCGTACCCAATTACCCAGATTTATCAGCGGCTTATCAGTCTTGACAGACACAGGCCGCTTCCTGCGCACAATCGCCTGGATGATCGTCAACTGGGGCATCGCTCTGGTTCAATATTATCTGCTGCTGCTGGCTTTCTTCCCCAACGGTGAATTTCTCTGGGCGGCATTCAGTCTGGCAGTGACAGCATTGGGGATTGGAGCGCCTTCCTCACCCGGAGCCGTGGGAGTTTTTGAACTCGCAACAGTTGCAGCGCTCTCGGTATTCGGTTTGAGCACCTCCACAGCCCTAGCGTATGCGCTGACTGCACATCTGCTCAATTACCTCATCACCGGCGTCCTGGGAGCTTATGCACTGGCCAGGGACGGCGAGACAATAAGCGGTTTGTACTACCGCCTGCGCCGAATCCCGGGCAACGAGGCTGCCTGAGTTTGTAAATCAAAACTATGCGCATATTAATCGCCTTAACCTACTACCGCCCGCATTATTCAGGACTCACAATCTACGCAGAGCGTGAAGCGCGCGCTCTCGCAGCACGCGGGCACCATGTCACCATCCTGACTTCCAGGTACAAGAAAAGCCTGCCAGCCCGCGAAATACTCGACGGTATCGAGGTTGTGCGGCTGGATGTGCGGATGCGGATCAGTAAAGGAGTGATCATGCCTGGCATGCCGTACTGGGCATGGAAATTGGTGCGTCAGGCAGATGTCGTGCACCTGCATGTCCCTCAGTTGGACGCTGCACCAATTGCTCTTATCAGCCGCGCTCTGGGAAAACCGGTCGTGCTGACTTACCACTGCGACCTGCACCTACCCACTGGCTCAATCCATTCCATCGCAAATCGGGTGTCAAATACAGCCAATCATATAACTGCCTCCACTGCTTCTGTCATAGTGCATAATTCGAGCGACTATGCTGAAAACTCGCCGTTTCTGCGCCGCTATATCGATAAAGTGCAGCCCATCTTCCCCCCCGCTGAAGTAGTCAGAGCTACCGACGCTGACCTCAGGACTTTCCAGAAGAGATTCAATATCCGTCCTGAGCAGCGCATCATCGGGATGGCAGCCCGTCTGGCGAGCGAAAAAGGCGCCGAATATCTGGCTGAGGCACTGACGCTGGTTTTGAAAGAAATTCCCCAAGCGCGGGTGCTGTTTGTCGGTCCACACCAGAATGTAATAGGAGAAGAAGATTATGCCGCTCGTCTGGCGCCCATCATCGAGCGCCTTGACGATCACTGGTCATTCCTGGGCATTTTGACGCCCGAGGAGATGGCGGCTTTTTTCCACGAGAGTGAGGTGCTGGTGCTGCCCAGCATAAACAGTACCGAATCTTTTGGGCTGGTTCAGGTAGAATCGATGGGATGCGGCACCCCGGTTGTCGCTTCAGATATGCCGGGCGTGCGTATACCGGTTGAGGTTACCCATATGGGTATCATCGTCCCACCTGCTAATGCCCATGAACTTGCCCAGGCTTTGATCGCCGTACTCAAGAATCCCGATGCCTACCGCGGCGAGCCTGAGGCGCTTATACAACTTTCAACACCGGATTCGGTCGCAGCCCAGTACGAAGATATTTTTTACGCCTTGATAGACCAAAAGAATGAGTAATTACTGAAATATCAGGTATTGTTATTCCGGACGAAGCGAGGAATCCCTGTCACTATGGATATATTGATGCCTTAGTAATTATAAATTATGCCCAATCACAGCCAATCTTCAGATAACAAAAAAAGGAATCCCACCCAAGACTATCTCTGGGAGCATTTGTATGAGCTGCCCTACTTCCGCGCCCTATTGCGCGCAGTTGAGGCTCGCTTTTACTATGACATTGATATACCTGCTCCGGTTCTGGACGTTGGCTGCGGGGATGGTCATTTCGCCACCGTGGCTTTTGACCACCAGCTTGAGGTTGGTCTTGATCCCTGGAGCGATCCCATCCATGAAGCGGCGCAGCGAGGCGGTTACCACTCCCTCATCCAGGCAGACGGCGGTCGTATGCCGTTCCCGGATTGCTATTTTGGCAGCGCGATTAGCAACTCGGTCCTCGAGCACATACCTGGTATCGAAGATGTGCTCGAAGAGGTCGGACGTGTGCTGAAACCAGGCGCACCTTTTGTGTTCAGCGTCCCCAATCACAACTTCAACTCCAACTTATCAATCAGCCGCACTTTCAACAAAATGGGGCTCTCCGCCCTGAGTGATGCCTACCGCCGCTTCTTCGACCGCATCGCCCGCCACCATCACCTGGATCCACCTGAAGTCTGGCAGAAACGCTTGGATGAGGCCGGGTTTTCTATCGATAAGTGGTGGCATTACTATTCACCGGATGCCATGCGGGTGACCGAATGGGGACATTATTTTGGTCTGCCATCCCTGGTCAGCCGCAAAATTACTGGCAAGTGGATACTGGTGCCTCAAAAGTGGAACCTTGCGCTTCCGCATTACATCACCAATAAGCATTTTGAAGAAAATCCAATCCGAGATGATGGTGTGTGTACGTTCTATATTGCGAGACGGGAATGATTTTAAGGAATTGAAATTCAATGGCTTCGAAAAAATACCCGTATTACCTGGCTTCAATCTGGAAACTGCTGGCTGAAATACAGCCCCGGTTGTATATTTTGGGCTTATTTTTAGGGATGCCAGCAGAAGAGGGACGGGTTATCGAATTATCTAAAAGTGGGATCCGCTTTAAGACCCGCGGGGTAATGGATATCTGGACCATCAAAGAGACGTTTCTTGACCGCTTCTACGAGAAATACGGCACGACTATAGGTGATGGATGGTCAGTAGTCGACATTGGCGCTGGTATCGGCGATTTTTCAATCCTGGCAGCAGTACGGCATCCCAAAAATAAGGTGTTCGCATTCGAGCCAAATCGGGGTTCACACTCGTTGTTACTGGAGAATTTGAAACTCAATCAGGTTTCAAACGTACGGATCTATCCCGAAGCCATATGGTCCCACAGCACGGAACTTGCAATTGATACCAGTGCGAGTGAACCAGGTCAATCAAAAAGCCGTCCGATTGGTGAGGTAAAATCCCTGGGAAGCGAAATGGTTGTACCCGGTTTATCCTTGGAAGATGCGTTCGAAAGAAGCAGGCTGGTGCACTGCGATCTGCTTAAAATTGATTGCGAAGGCGCTGAATTTGTCATCCTGTTTAACACGCCGGATACTGTCTTCCAGCGTATCGAGAGGATTATTTTGGAGTATCATGATGACGCAGAAGCGTACACCCACAAAGATCTGGTTGTTTTTCTTGCCAGCAAAGGTTTTGACGTAAAAACATATCCGAATTATGTGCATCCATATTTGGGCTACCTGTACGCATCACGTTGATATCAAGACTATCGTTGGATTATTTCAACAAGCCAACCCCTTCATACCCTGGGTGTGGGAGCCCAGGAAACCGGCAGTACAGAACACTGCTTCGGCAGTAAAGACCACTGCTTGATGAGGAGATCGTTTCATCGTTAGTTCCTTCTCAGGCTCAGGACAAGCCTCGCAATAACAGGCAGTAAAAAATTACTGCTATGAAATTGTAGCCCGGATGAGTTTATGGAAGAACCCAGCGTTCTCGATTACCTAAAGTCACTGTTGACGCCCTGGAAACGGACCAAAATCGAGTTTCCCGCATCCATAACAGGAGAAACCGGAATCGTTGAAGAGCCGCTCCAGGAACCGCAACCGGTCGAGCCGGAAATAAAAGAGGTAGAACCGGAAGCAGCTGCTGAACCGCGGTCTTCGTTTACTTTTCCCTGGCGAGCCCTGCTGGCGCTCTCGCTGGCGTTGGCTGCCCAGTGGTCTTTTTCCCCACCTATACGCATCCCCATCCTGGGAACGACATTGCTAATATTGTCCCTGCTCGCAATCGCGTGGGCTTACATGCGTGGGGAATGGCTGCCAGGCTCACCTCCGGAGGCGGAGACCAGGACAGATCCTCTCACAGTGAGGACCGTCACCCTGGTTGTTGGGCTTGTGCTGTCGGTGCTCACATTTCTGGCATCCAGGGGAAACCTTTTCTCCGTATTAAATATTGCGCTCCTGATTTCAAGCACCGCCTTTATTATGCGCGCTTTCTGGCTAGATGCATCCACGCAAGAATCCTGGTTCCATAAGCTAAAGGCAAACTACCCTCGAGAACAATGGAGTGTATTACTATCCCGTTGGACGCTGCTGGTTTTAATTGCCGCTGCGGTGGTGATATTCTTCCGCTTCTACAGGCTGGATCAGGTTCCCCCAGAGATGGTCAGCGACCACGCCGAAAAATATCTGGATGTTCTGGACATCTTGAAAGGTCAGCCGCACATCTTCTTTCCCCGCAACGGCGGGCGTGAAGCGCTGCAGTTCTACCTGGTGACGGGTCTACACCTTATATTCAATGCCGGTATAAACTTCCTCACGCTGAAGATCAGCTCTGCTTTAATAGGTATCCTCGCTCTGCCGTTTATCTACCTGTTAGGCAAAGAAGTTGGCAATCGCCGTATCGGGCTGCTGGCGTTCATTTTCGCCGGAATTTCGTACTGGGGTAACGTGGTTTCACGCGCCGGGATGCGCCTGCCGTTTTTCTTTCTCTTCACTGCAGCCACAATGTATTTCTTACTGCGGGGAATCCGTACCTCAAACCGGAATGATTACCTGTTGGCAGGTCTTTCCCTGGGGTTGGGATTATACGGCTACAGCGCCAACCGCATCCTACCGCTGGTAATGATCGCGGCAATAGCGCTTTACCTGCTGCACAAAGACTCAAGCGGACTGCGCCGCCAGGTGCTTTGGCAGAGCAGTTTGCTGGCGTTGATATCCCTGGTGGTTTCTGTACCCCTGCTGCGATATGTCATCCAGGACCCGGGTGGCTTTTCCGGTCGCATGTTTAGCCGGTTAGGTACCAGCGGTGGGGCACCATTAGGGCAGCTCGTGCTGGTATTTCTGGGCAACCTTTGGAGCGCCATCAGCATGTTCTCCTGGTCCAATGGAGTCGTGTGGGTGACTTCCATCCCAGACTATCCTGCCTTGGGCGTTGTCACTGGAGCGCTGTTCTATTTAGGAGCGGCACTGCTCCTCATCCGTTATATCCGGGCACGAGATTGGCTGGATCTCTTCCTTATACTATCAATCCCGCTGCTTATGCTACCGTCGATCCTATCCCTGGCGTTTCCGACCGAAAACCCCAACCTTTACAGGACAGGCGGCGCAGCGATACCGGTGTTCCTGCTCATAGGCATCGCTCTCGATGGATTAATGACCGGCTTTGAAAAAGGCTTGGGCGCTGTGTGGGGTGCACGGTTTGCCTGGGGTGCGTTTGCTATCCTTTTCGCCTGCTCAGCTCTAATAAACTATGACCTGGTGTTTACTAATTATTACGAGCAGTATCGCACCTCCGCCCACAACACGAGCGAAATTGGTGAAGTGATCCGCAGCTTCGCCGAAACTGTTGGCAGTCCTGACAGCGCCTGGGTGATGGGATACCCTCACTGGGCTGATACCCGCCTGGTCGCGATCAACGCCGGTTATCCAAACATCGATTTCGCCCTGTTCACGGAAAAACTGGACACCACGCTCTCTGTGCCATCCCCAAAAATTTTCATCGTCCATCCCCTGGATGAAACGGGGATCAATGCTCTGCCCCAGTATTACGAGAATGGCTGGTTCCAGGTTTTCGATTCTGCCGTAGAATCGAAGGATTTCCTCATTTTCTTCGTTCCCCCGGAATCTGATGAGCAAATCGACGAGTAGAATCCAGTATCCACGATTATAATCTCCTACTCCAGGGTTAATTACTTAATGATTCCTGACGTTTCAAAGGGTACTCCATCACAAGTCAAGTATTCCAGGGTATGGATTTTTGATTTACTCCTCATCCTTGTGCTGTTAACGGGCGTCTATTTCCGGGCGACGGGGATATTCTGGGGTGAAAACCAATTTCTACATCCCGACGAACGGTTTCTGGTGTGGGTCGGCACGGACATAAGTCCGGTCGAGAGTTTGGGCGAATACTTTGACACCCCTAATTCGAGTTTGAACCCCCATAACCGTGGACATGGGTTTTATGTCTACGGAACTTTACCCATGTTCGTAACCCGCTACATCGTCCAATGGGTGTTCGGTCATTCTGGATTCGCTGAGATGACCCAGGTAGGTCGGGCACTTTCCGCGCTCGTGGACCTATTGACCGTACTGTTGGTGTACCTGGTAGCCAGCAGATTGTACGATCGAAGAGTGGCACTTCTGGCCTCAGCATTCTCCGCCGCGGCGGTGCTGCAGATCCAGCTGTCGCACTACTTCACGATGGATACATTCATCAACTTCTTCTCATTTCTGGCATTCTATTTTGCTGTGCGAATCGCCACCGATACCAGACCCTGGGGCTCGAGTTCGAACCAACCGGTCGACCTCGAACACTCCCCAGAGGGCGCACCCACTCCCATCTGGACACGCATAGAACGCTTTTCCCGGCACCCCTTGTTTCTTCCTGCGCTCGGATTTGGTTTAGCCTTTGGCATGGCGGTCGCTTCGAAATTAAACGCAGCTCCAATGGCGCTGGTTTTGCCTGCCGCAATCGCCATCCGGCTGACTAGGTTTCCTAGCGAAGAACGCTGCCAGCACGGCATGCAAGCCTTCTGGTATCTGGTTCTTGCAGGTATCATCAGCGCAATAACCTTCCGTGTACTGCAGCCCTACGCCTTTAGCGGACCCGGTTTTTTTGGTCTGAAGCCAAATCCCCAATGGCTGGCCAACATTCGCGAACTGCGAGCACAAAGCAGTGGAGACGTGGACTTCCCTCCTGCGATGCAGTGGGCTCGTAGATCAGTTTTGTTCTCCGGCAAGAATCTGGTCCTGTGGGGCTTGGGTCTTCCGCTGGGCATCCTTGCCGGGCTTGGATTCCTGTGGGCTGGCTGGCGCATGGTAGTGAGCATCTTGCAGCGCACCAATGAGTGGCAGCAGTACGCTCTGCTCTGGGGCTGGACCGCGGCTTATTTCACCTGGCAGTCGCTCTCCTTAAACCCTTCCATGCGCTACCAGCTTCCTGTTTACCCAGCTCTGGTGATTTTTGCAGCCTGGGGGTTGGTCACCCTTTATGAACGCGTACGCAGTCGATCTTCTCCCTCCTCCGGGGAAAAAGGTGCGGGGTCAGAAGGTAGTTCTTCCCATCTGTTGGGGAGAATCCTGGTCGTTCTGGTGGCTGTCGCAGTGTTGGCAGCTGCGCTGGCATACGCACTCGGTTTCACCCGCATTTATGACCGCCCGGTAACACGAATTGAAACCTCGCGCTGGATTTACCAGAACATCCCAGGGGCGATCAACCTTCGCATACTGACGGATGAGGAAATCACAAACCAGCCGCTTCCTTTCCCCTATGATTTCACCATCACACCCGGGCTGCCATACACCAGGGAATTTGTTCCAAAGACAGAGGGAATTCTGAGCGAAGTTTACCTACCGCACGTGCGGGACATCCTTGATAGCCGGCAAATTAACTGGGATGAAAAAACCTTGAAACTGACCATAATCCCGGCTGCTGGAACCGAGGATCTTACCGCCAGCAGTGCAGAAGTCCGGTCCAGTTTTTCACCCCCCGGTGATACCGCCGGGGAAGGATACACGTTTACTCTCGACCAACCCCTGGTGCTGAATCCAGACAAGAGGTACGTATTATCACTGGAATTAGCTGGTGAAACTGCTGAGGTTTCAACCTCCGGCGAGGTCGCTTTAGGCATCCATCCTGTCGATGCCAGTTCCGCAGAAGAACTGAGCGAACAACACTTGCTTACGGACGAAGCTGTGTTTAATTATTCCTCCCCGCTGTCCATCCAATTTGTCCCTGAAACGAATGGGGTGTTGAAACAAATCCGGCTATCGCCAGCAAGCGATCAGGAAAACGGTTATGTCCCGGCGTCCTTTATATTATCGCTCACCGAGGAGGGCGAAGAATTGACCGTCTTTTCGTCCGATGTGTCCGTCAAGCGTGATCCGCGCGACGGCGGATATTTATTGCTGCTCGAACAGCCCATTTCCCTCACCCAGGTAAGAGGATACTCCCTGAACCTGCAGTTAACCGCCGCAGGCGGGGCGATATCCATAAGCGGTGCAGGGATCGCAAATGAAGGCGACTGGGACGACGGTTTACCGCTTCGTCTGGATGGGTACGACGGTTTTGCAGGAATATACCCTCTCGATCTGAATTTCAACATGTACTGGGAAGATAATCCCCAGAAGCTGGCGCGCTTCACCCGCATACTTGACCAGTCAGAATTCCTCCTGATCTCATCCAGCCGACAATGGGGCAGCCTACCGCGTATACCCGAAAGGTTTCCGATGACGGCGATCTATTACCGCGAGCTTTTGGGCTGCCCGCCAGAGCGCAGCATTGAATGGTGCTACAACGTCGCCAAACCGGGCATGTTCCAGGGTGACCTGGGTTTTGAACTGGTGGAAGTATTTCAATCAGATCCATCAATCGGACCGCTGAAGCTGAACGACCAGTTCGCTGAAGAAGCCTTCACAGTTTACGACCACCCGAAAGTATTCGTATTCCAAAAAACTAAGGATTACGATCCCCAGGTAGTAAGGGATGCATTGGGATCGGTGGACTTCTCGCAGGTTACACGAATGCCCCCCATGAAATTCCCTCCCCAATCCGCCAATTTGATGCTGCCCGACTACCGCCTGGCAGAACAACGTCAAGGCGGCACCTGGTCTGAGCTTTTTTCCACCTCTGACCTTCAAAACCGTTACCAACTGCTGAGCGTAATTATCTGGTATTTGAGCATCAGTCTGCTGGGGATCATCACTTATCCGGTCTTACGGTTAGCTCTGCCCGGATTGGCTGACGGTGGATATCCTCTTGCACGCACGACCGGCATGTTGATCCTCAGTTACCTGGTCTGGCTGGCAGGGTCATTTCGTATCCCATTTTCACGCCCGACTATATCCGCAGCACTGGCGGGCATGGTAGTGGTCGCTGCGATTCTGGCTTACCGCCAGCGGGACGAACTGCGCCGCGAACTAAAGAAAAAACCGCGCTATTTCTTGATGATCGAGATCCTGACCCTGCTGTTTTTCGTCTCATTCCTGATGGTGCGCTTCGGAAATCCGGATCTCTGGCATCCCTGGAAGGGCGGCGAGAAACCGATGGATTTCTCGTATTTCAACGCTGTCCTGAAGAGCACTTCCTTCCCCCCGTACGATCCCTGGTATGCAGGCGGTTATCTGAATTATTATTACTACGGTTTTGTGCTTGTTGGTGTGCTCGTAAAATGGTTGGGGATTGTGCCAGCAGTTGCCTACAACCTCATTCTGCCAACCCTGTTCAGCATGATCGCTCTCGGCGCGTTTTCCCTGGCATGGAATTTATACTGCAACCGTCCAAAGGTAATTGACAATTCGGCATATAGAGATAACATTCTCAACGATTCATATGGCTCGCCGGTCTCTGCTAAAGCTCCGCATCCATTTTGGATCGGACTGGCTGGCGCGCTGAGCATGGCGGTGTTGGGGAATTTGGGCACAGTGCGCATGATCGTGCAGGGCTATCAAAAGATAATAGCTCCTGGCGGAGTTTTAGAAGGCGCTAATCTGCTAACACGCTTTACCTGGACATTGCGCGGTTTTATCCTGTCTTTACAGGGCGCTTCTCTTCCATACGGACTTGGGGACTGGTACTGGCTGCCGAGCCGGATCATCCCGGCGGGCGGCGATATCGAACCAATAACTGAATTTCCTTATTTCACGGTCCTGTACGGCGACCTGCACGCGCACTTATTTGCTTTACCAATTGCTTTGCTGGTCTTATCGATATGCCTGTCTTTTGTTCTGGGGCGGGTACGCTGGAAGGGTGTGCTCGGTTTTTCTGCCAGTTTTCTCTTAGCGGGACTAGCCATCGGCGCTTTACGCCCTACCAATACGGCGGATTTTTACCCTTACCTGGCGCTGAGTGTGGTCATTCTAGGTTATTCAATCTGGTTCTACCACCGACCTTCGGAAAAAACAATCCGGAACTTACCACTGCTTGCGAAACTGCCTGACCTGGTTCGCAGGACGATCTTAACGCTTGCTGGGATCATTCTGCTGGTCCTGTTGTCATACCTCCTCTACCAACCGTACACACAATGGTCGGCTTTTGGGTACGGCGAGCTGGATCTGTGGAAAGGCTCCCATACCCCCCTTCATGCATACCTGACACATTGGGGCTTGTTCCTGTTCGTCATCATCTCCTGGATGATCTGGGAGACGATCAATTGGATGGCTGCTACCCCGGTATCAGCCCTGCGCAAGTTGATTCCATACAAGGGATTGATCCTGGGCGGTATTCTGCTGCTTGGAGCGGGGATCTTAGGCTTGACTTTTACCGAAGTCGGAATAGCCTGGTTTGTGCTGCCAATTGCAGCCTGGGCTGGAATCTTGATACTGCGACCGAATATGCCGGACAGCAAACGGTTCGTGCTTTTCCTGGTTGGTACAGGTTTAATCCTGACACTCGCTGTGGAAGCCATTGTGGTTGTAGGCGATATCGGTCGCATGAATACAGTGTTCAAGTTCTATCTGCAGGTGTGGACGCTGTTTGCGGTCAGTGCTGCCGCTGCATTGGGTTGGGTGCTCTCTGCCCTGGTGGATTGGTCCCCGAGATGGCGGCGATCCTGGCAGGTCGTCCTGATCGTGCTGCTGATAGGGACTGCGCTTTATCCATTGATGGCGACTATGGCAAAGATCAAGGATCGCATGGCACCCGCAGCACCCCACACCCTGGACGGCTCAGCGTATATGAAACACGCCCGCTACAGAGATAACTGGGGCGAGATGGATCTCAGCCAGGATTACCGTGCAATCCGGTGGCTGCAAGAGAACGTGAGCGGTTCGCCGGTTATAGTCGAAGCCAACCTGCGTGCCCTTTACCGTTGGGGCTCGCGTTATTCAATCTATACCGGTTTGCCGGGCGTTGTAGGATGGGAATGGCACCAGCAGCAGCAGCGAACCGCGCTGCCTGGAAGCTGGGTCAGCGCACGCATCACCGAGATCGATGAATTCTACAACACCATGGATCTGGAGGCGGCACGCTCGTTCTTGCGCAAATACGACGTGCAGTATATTATCGTAGGGCAGCAAGAGCGCGGCCATTATCCAGGTCAAGGACTGGATAAATTTAAAGCTGCTGAGGGCATTATGTGGCGCGAAGTTTACCGTGACGACGAGACAGTGATCTACGAAGTGATCATTTAAGAGGAGTACTGACCTGCTTTCCTTTATCACCTGGTATCTGGCAATCTCAATCATAGGGCTAATTGCCTTTCCCCTTACCTTCCGTCTGCTGCCAGTTTTGGCGGATCGTGGCTACGCTTTAAGCCGCACATTGGGAACCCTCGTTTGGGGATATCTTTTCTGGTTATTGGCTTCCCTCCACATCCTGCCTAATGACCTGACCGGTCTGCTATTTTCCATCACCCTGCTTCTCATCCTCAGCGGGTTGGCACTGCGTAGCGTTGGTCTTGAAGAGATCAAGAAATGGTGGCGTTCTAATTACAGCCTGGTGATTGGCATTGAATTGCTGTTTTTACTGGCATTTGCCGGTTGGACAATCGTGCGGGCTGCCAATCCCGAAGCCACTGGCACAGAAAAGCCGATGGAATTAGCCTTCATCAATGCCATTCTGAAATCAGACACCTTCCCTCCGCACGATCCCTGGCTGTCCGGCTACGCAATTTCCTATTATTATTTCGGATATGTTCTGGTCGCGATGCTGGCGAAAATAACGAGCGTCACCGGGGCAGTCGCCTTTAATTTGGGGATATCCGTGATATTTGCACTCAGCGCGGTTGGCGCATATGGTCTTGTATACAATCTCCTGGCTGCACTCTCCACCAAACATGAAACGCCGGACGATCAATCCATTGCACGGTTCTCGATCTCCGCCTTATTAGGTCCGTTCTTCCTGTTAATTGTCAGTAATTTAGAAGGTTTTTTCCACATGATTCACAACCGAGGTCTTTTCTGGCGCATGAATGACTCCGGTGAACTGACTTCAAAATTTTGGACATGGCTAGATATTAACAGTCTAAATGTGCCCCCTCCGGGAGAACTGTCCTGGGTACCGTCCCGTTTCTGGTGGTGGTGGCGGGCTTCACGTGTGGTGCAGGATTACGACCTGGCTGGAAATCCAAAAGAAATCATCGACGAATTCCCCTTTTTCTCATACTTGCTGGCGGACCTGCACCCTCATGTACTGGTCATGCCATTCGCCCTGCTCGCCATGACGCTGTCTCTGAATTTGCTTTTGGGGAACAGTCGCGGGCAGTTAAAATGGTTCCATCGGCCGGTCAACCTGCGCACTATCATGTGGGCGGCAGTTCTGGCAGTACTGCTTGGAATCGCGCTCCTATGGGCAGGTGTTAATTCGCTCAGCGTGATAAAAATTGGCGCCGGGATTGCTGCTGCAGGGCTGGGTCTGTACAGCATCTTTAATAACCGCAGCTCGATAAGGGAACGCGGTCTTTTATTATGGCTGTCCCCAGATTCGGACACAGTAAAGATCGGTAGATACCTCCATCTCCAACCGGCTGATTATATCTTCAGCGCCTTCACCCTGGGTGCGGTTGCTTTCTTAAATACCTGGGATTCGCTGGTATTTGTGGTGCTCATCGCTGGGAGCTACGCTCTCGGCAGGATAATCCACACGGGAGTAACTTTTACCGAAGCACTGAAGGAATTCATCTGGCTCGGGTTGCTGGTCGGGGCTGGCGGCATATTGATGTATTTTCCGTTCTATTTAGGATTCTCCTCGCAAGCTGGAGGGATCATCCCAAACCTGATCTATGCAACACGCGGCGCTCATTTGTGGGTGATGTTTGGCGCACTTCTAATACCGGTGGCGGCATTTATAATTTATCTAACCACCTCGGTCAGTGACAGATCCCATTCAAAAGAGAGTCTCAAACTCGCCTTAAGGATTGCACTGCTGATTATTGCGCTGTTGTGGTTGTTCTCACTGATACTGGGTTTAACAGCCACATTTATCCCCCAGGTCGGAGAGCTGTACCTGAGTACAATGGGTGCTGCGGGTAGAGAAGCCCTTTTCCCGGCGCTAATCACACGCCGGATCACCAACCCCGGCGGGTTGGTCACCCTCACCGGGTTGCTGATCCTCACTCTGGCGCTGTTCCTTCAGCTCTTCAAGAAATCAGGGGAGAAAAACAATAATGAGACCTTAAGCTCATTCAGCTCTTCCCCTCTCACTCTCCCAAATGCTTACACGCTGCTGCTGGTGCTTCTGGGCATCCTATTGGTGATGGTGCCTGACTTCATCTACCTGCGCGACCAGTTCGGCTGGCGCATCAACACGATCTTTAAGTTCTACTACCAAACCTGGCTGTTATGGTCAATTGGCGCAGCCTATGGTTCAGCTGTCCTGCTAAAAACGCTTCAACGTCCCTGGTCGATCGTTTTCCGCCTGGGACTCGCTGTAATCGTCGCGATGAGCCTGGTGTACCCCATCTTCAGTTTGTGGACCAAAACCAATGGATTCCAACCTGGGACATGGACCCTCGACAGCACAGCATATCTAGAAAATCAATCTCCAGATGAATTAGCCGCCATTAACTGGCTCAAGGATGCTCCCAGCGGGGTCATCGCTGAAGCGGTTTCTCCAACCGGCGGTAGCTACACTGGATATGCGCGCATCGCAACCCACTCTGGATCACCTGCAGTCTTGGGTTGGGTCGGGCACGAAAGCCAGTGGCGGGGGGGAGGCGCAGAAATAGGATCACGTCAAGGCGACTTGGAACGGCTTTTTTGTTCCAAAGATTGGGAGGAGACGAAGCAAATCCTGGACCAATACGAAATCCGCTTCGTGGTTATTGGGACCTTAGAACGAACGACGTACACCCCGGACAGTATCACCTGTCTAAACGGCATAAACGATGCGAAGTTCCAACGATATTTAGCGCCCGTTTTCCAGCAGGGTTCAATTACAATCTATGAATATTCGTTAACGGAGTAACCCGTTTTTATTTTCATCCATCAGAGTCTTGTAGTCGGTCACATAGAATCAGATGAAATGTTGCTGCGAACGGAGTGAAGCAATCCTCCTAGAAACGTATTTTGTTGTCCAGCTGCCCGGGGATGGGAACTCAGGCAGAGAATTAAGCATTTTCCCAAGCATACTTTGTATGCCCATACGAAGTATAAGCATACGAAGTAT
>CBFDCK010000059.1:0-17414 GCA_965603285.1 uncultured bacterium | reverse complement strand
CGACATTAAATAATACAAAACCACCATCGGAAAGTGATATTTTTGGATTTGTCATAAATTCAAATATCTCGTGAAACCGGGTTGTGGTGTAAAATGCATGCGTAACTTTGCATTTTACACTATCCTGGCAGAAAAAATGATTATATCGCACAAACACAAATTCATATTCCTCAAGACTCGTAAGACGGCAGGTACAAGCATCGAGATCGCACTCTCTAAGTTTTGCGGGGAAAATGACATAATTACCAAGGTCACTCGCAAAGATGAGAAGATCAGGAGAGAACTCGGTTATCATGGTCCCCAGAATTTTTATTTGCCTTGTCCCAAATATACATTAAGATATTGGAGACGTTACCAACCTGGTCGAAAATATGCGGATTTCTATAATCACATGCCTGCAATAAGAGTTAAATCTAGTATTGACCGTAGAAGCTGGGAAACATACTTCAAATTTTGTATTGAACGCAATCCTTGGGATAAGGCTGTATCCCTATATTATTGGCGAACTCGCAATATGAATCCCAAGCCAAATCTCTTAGAGTATCTGCAGACCGTTGATGTGATCCATTTATCGAACTTTGAAATTTATAGTATCGATGGGGCTTTGGCTGTAGATTATGTTGGTTCTTATGAGAATTTAGATGAAGAGATTAATAAGATCGGAGAGATGCTGAAACTACCAAACAAAATAAATCTCCCCAAAGCAAAAGGTGCAACCCGAAAAGATAAACGCGACTATACTAATATTGTTGGGTTTGAAGAGAAAAGAATAGTTGATAGAGTTTGCGCAAGAGAAATTGCACTCTTTGGATATATCTATTAATTATTACTGGTATTAACACGCTGCATTTACGGATTATTCCGCTTGCAGTTTTTTCACACACAAATCGGTCACATCCACGTCCTTGGCATCTCGAGAAATACCACTTGACCACCATGCGACAAGAGTTATAATTCAACGACTGAATATTAAACCGGGACAATTAATATTTTGTATCGTTATTTCAACAAATGTACATCCAAGGATAAATTAATCTGATTCTGTAGATACAAGTAAATACTATGAAAATCTCTATCGTCATCCCAGTCTATAACGAATCTGAAAGCCTGCTGTTGTTACACCAATCACTCCACAATTCGCTTGATGATCACACCGAATTTGAATGGGAAGTAATTTATGTAGACGATGGTAGTTCAGATGACAGTCTGCAAGTCCTTGAAAAACTGACAGACGACGATCCAAATCACACCACAACGGTTGCGTTGCGGCGCAATTTTGGTCAAACAGCAGCAATTGCAGCCGGGATCGACTATTCCAAAGGGGAAATAATAGTATTAATGGACGCAGATTTGCAGAACGATCCCGCTGACATCCCAATGATGATCGAAAAGATAAATCAGGGTTACGACGTCGTCAGTGGATGGCGAAAAAACCGGGACGATGTTTTCATCACCCGCACGTTCCCATCTCATATTGCGAATTGGCTGATCTCAGTAGTCACAGGCGTACACCTGCACGATTACGGCTGTACCCTGAAAGCATATCGCCGTGAAATCCTGACTGGCTTCCGCCTATACGGCGAGATGCACCGCTTCATTCCTGCCTATGCTGACGCTGTAGGTGCGAGGATTACGGAAGTTCCAGTTCACCATCATGGACGTAAGTATGGCAAAACAAAGTACGGGTTAAACCGCACTCTGAAGGTCATCCTGGATCTTTTCACGACAAAATTTCTCATCAGTTATTCTCATAAACCTATTTATCTATTCGGTGGGGCAGGATTGCTGTTAATATTTTTCAGCGCTGGAATCTTACTCTTTCTAATGGTTCGCCGGCTTTGGCTCGGGATACCTGCTCTTGCGTCCCCTTTGTTTCAAATGAGTTCTATGATTGCGATCCTTGGTTTCCAATCAATTTTAATGGGATTGATGGCTGAACTGTTAGCACGCACTTACCACGAATCACAAGCTAAACCCACCTATACGATACGCAAAGTCATCACTTGCAACAACGACTGAATGAGCGAAACTCCGATCCGCGCCCCAAATCGGTCAATGCTCATACGGGTCATTGGCACCCTGATCGCTCTTACTTTGTTGGTATACCTGCTCAGCCAACAAGGCTGGGAGCAGATAAGAGATGCATTACAACAAATTCCACTCTGGCGTATAGCCCTGGCTTTCGGGTTGATTACGGTTTCTCGTTTTGCAGTTGCAGCTCGTTGGCATGTACTACTTCGATCATCGGGATTGAGTATTCCGTACCGATCAACTTTAAAAATTACATATGCTGGGTTGTTTGCCTCAAATTTCCTGCCTACCACAATCGGTGGTGATGTTGTGCGATTGGCTGGTGTCGTGCAGTTGGGATTTGACGCTGCAATTTGCACTGCCTCGATAATTGTAGACAGGCTGATTGGCATGGCGGGCATGCTTATGACCTTGCCCATCGGTATAGCCAGTATCATGAGGAACCAATTCTCACCTTCTCAAAACTCGTTTTTTTTGCAGTTATCGATGGCGGTTCCCCTTAGTACCATAGTGAAGAAAATATGGGTAAAAACCTTGGGGCTCGCACAAAGGATAATCGGAGCGCTTGATCTGTGGACAAAAAAACCACGCGCCTTGGGGATTTCCTTTCTCTTCACAGGCTTACATATGTTTTGCATTTTTGGTGCCACCTATCTCTTGCTAACTGGCATGGGTGAAGACATATCGATAACAACCATCGCAGGGTTATCCAGCCTGGTTTATTTCATTACCCTTTTACCTTTCACGATCAATGGGTATGGTCTACAAGAAATATCGATGACATACGTTTATTACAGCCTTGGAGAAGTGTCCCTGGAGAATTCACTCACAACCGCATTATTGCTTCGTACCTTAGTGATGATCGCCAGTCTTCCTGGAGCATTATATGTAAGTAAAATGCTTTCTACTGTTGGGGGGAAAAGCAGTATACATAGCAATAACCAGGAAGACAAATCTTCAGCCCCTCCTCATGAGATTAGAGATGGTACAAAGCAATAAAAATCAGAGCAATACGCGCTGGATTCTTTTAAGCGTAATTCTGATCATCACAATAACCCTCAACGCACTGGCTTTATCACATCTAATCAGACCTATTATTGAATCCGGCAAATTGCTAGTCTCAATAAAATGGCAAATCATCGCACTTACAGGTTTGCTGGTGATTCTATTTGAGCTGGGTTTGCTTATCGCTTCGTGGACAGATTTTCGCCCGGGAGTAAGAACCGGATTTAAGTACTTAATGAACCTTCTTTCGAAAATTGGGGCATTGAATATCGTACTCCTTTTTTTAGTTGTGATCCTGTATCCGTTTTTGATATATGGTAGGTTTGGATATTATTTTGATGTGATCACCATGCGTCTGGCACTGCTATGGACCATTGTACTGGTAAGCAGTGTGTTTATTAAAGCGTGGGAGTTGCACCAGCAACCAGACCGTCACGGAAAATGGGTCATTTATTTTACAGCGTCCTTGTTGTTCACTGCATCTGGTTATCTTGTCGCCACATATATAACCCAAATATCAACTTACCCCTTCACACTACACTGGTCAGAAACTAGCCGTTACTATTACGCCTCGTTATTTTTTTCTAACCGGATTTATGGTGCAACCGCCTCTCCCACCGTGCTTCACCCAAGCCGTTACATTATCCAGGCGATACCTTTCTTTATTTCAGATACTCCTCTTTGGTTGCACAGAGCGTGGCAGGTTTTCTTATGGATGGCTGCTACACTAATTACATCCGCAGTGCTGGCTCAACGTCTATCCATCTCCAACAATCTCCAGCGCTGGATGTTTATCGCCTGGACATTTCTGTTCTTATTCCTTGGTCCAGTTTTTTACCACCTGCAAATTGCCCTGATTATCATTCTGCTTGGATTTAACCGTCGTTACTTCCGAACACCAAAATCGCGCATTTTTTTTTCAATCCTATCGTTGTTATTAGCTTCGGCATGGGCTGGTATAAGTCGGATTAACTGGTTTCCAGTTCCTGGGATGCTTGCAGCCGTGTTATTCTTCCTCGAAGAACCAGTTGCAGGCTTTTCAGAGGATGATCGAGGTTTAATCCCTGAAACTCTCAACAAGATTTGTGGGTTCAGTGTATCAGCCCTGAAATATGCACTCAAACCGATTGCGTGGACAATTTTTGGTGTTCTGGTTGCATTCATGTCTCAGGCACTATACATAAGATGCTCTGGGAATCAGGCAGGAGAGTTCGGTACGAGCTTCACATCCGACTTGCTATGGTACCGCCTTTTCCCTAATCCCACCTATCCTCCAGGTATTTTGCTTGCCATCATTGTCATCTCCCTGCCCCTGTTCTTATTGATTTGGGATAAATTGGCTGCACGATATGATGAAATGCCATATTGGCGTTTTTTGCATCCAATTCGCTGGCTTGGTTTAGCAGCAATCCTTCTGGTTCTATTCATAGGCGGATCAATTGTCAGCACTAAAATCGGTGGGGGGAGCAATCTGCATAACCTCGACGCTTATATGGTTGTACTCCTGGTAATTACTGCCTTCTTATTCTTCGACAGAGCCGCACTAGATATTCTCACTCCCAATTATCAACGATTTCAAACCAGTGAATCATTAAAAGTGATCACCCTAGCACGGATTGACAACAAAAATCTTGCCGAAAGGAACACCGCGCAGCGGATAGTTTTTTATCTAGCTTTTTTATTAGCGATTCTGATCCCTTCTATTATGGCCTTATCCTCGTCCGGATTGAGATTTAGGTTCCCAGATCAGGAAAGGATCACTAAGAGCTTGGTAAAAATCGCTGAGTTCACCCAAGCGGCGCGTGAGCAAGACGGCGAAATCCTGTTCATTACCAACCGTCATCTACTGACTTTCCATGATATTGAGGATGTACCTTTAATCTCTGATTACGAGAAAGTGTTTTTAATGGAGATGGCAATGGCAGGTAATCAGAATTACCTGGGCAGATTTCGCCAAGATCTCAGCAGCCATCGCTTTGCATTGATCGTCAGCGATCCTATCTTTTCCAAACTCAAAGGATCTTCCGAGAGATTCGGTGAGGAAAACGATGCCTGGGTCACACAGGTTGCTAAATACATTGAATGTTATTACGAGCCAGACAGGACGCTTCCGGATGTAAACATCCAATTGCTCACCCCAAAACTCAATAATGATCTTTGCCCATAATTTTCCTCCTTGACCTACACCAACCTTGAGTTATAATTCAACGGCTGAATTTTAGATATGGTCACAAATAATCAACAAAACTCTGACCGCGAATTGATGTTGCTCGAACACATCGAACGCGACCCGGATATCACTCAGGCTTCAATGGCTGCGCAACTGGGTGTTGCAGTTGGTACGGTCAATTGGCATATCAAACGCTTCATCACCAAAGGATATGTCAAGGTAAAACGAGCTCAGCGGCGTAAACTAAGATATATCATCACCCCCGAAGGTCTGGCGTTCCGGGCTAGGTTAACCGTCAATTACATCGATTCATCTATGCGTCTTTACCGGAAAACACGCCAGCGCATACAGGAACTACTGATCGAATTGCGGCAAGCAGGATATGACCAGGTGCGCATCCACGGAGATGGAGACATCGCTGACATTTGTCGCTTATCCTGTCTTGAGCAGGACATCAAGGTTATCGAAGAACACCCCCAATCGCCCGAAAACAACGTGCCCGTACTAGATGTGATCGGCACAAAGGTCTTTTTGGAAATGGAGGTATGAACATGGCTATTGCACAGAGCAACTTTTGGCAAAACCAACGCGTTTGCGTCACCGGCGGAGCTGGTTTTTTCGGTTCATATGTAGTTGAGAAACTGGAACAACTTGGAGCAGCCGAAATTTTCGTCCCCAGGATAGAAAAATACGACCTTGTCAATTTAGATGATATCCGACGAATGCTGCGTGATGGGGATCCAAGCCTGATTATACACTTGGCGGCTTTGGTCGGCGGTATAGGAGCAAACCGGGCTCGTCCTGCCGATTTCTTTTACACAAACCTGATGATGGGCGTTCAATTGATGCACGAAGCCTGGAAGTTTAGTGTAGATAAATTCGTCGCCGTTGGTACGATTTGTGCATATCCTAAGTATACACCCGTGCCCTTCAAGGAAGAAAACCTTTGGGACGGTTACCCGGAGGAGACCAATGCCCCCTACGGACTGGCGAAGAAAATGCTCCTGGTACAGGCTCAGGCTTATCGGCAGCAATATGATTTTAATGCGATTTTTCCTCTTCCAGTGAATTTATACGGACCACGTGACAACTTTAACCTGGAGACCTCACATGTCATCCCAGCATTGATACGCAAGTACATAGAAGCTAAAGAGCAAGGTAAGAGTCAAGTGGTTTTGTGGGGTAACGGTACACCTACACGCGAATTCCTGTATGTCGAAGACGCCGTTGATGGCCTTTTATTGGCAGCAGAGCATTACAACAACAGTGAGCCCGTCAACCTTGGTTCTGGTAATGAGATCAGCATTAAGGACCTTGCAGAAATGATCGCCTACCTCACTGGTTTTGAAGGCGAATTAGTTTGGGATACAACCAAACCCAATGGTCAGCCGCGCCGCGCCTTAGATGTGAACCGTGCTAAGCAATTATTTGGCTTCCACGCTGAGACATCATTGAAAGAAGGATTAAAACAAACGATTGAATGGTATCAGGCGAACAAAAACCAAGGGATAAAGGCTAAGGGATAAGAAAAACAGCCACTCATAGGATATAGCTCTATCATCCCTTATATATCCTCAAATTCGGAAAATGACTCAAACCGAGATTTCCACTACACAGCAGGAAGAAGTAATTCGTCTACAACCATCTCGCGGATGGACAGCGATAAACTTACTTGAGGTTTGGCGGTACAGGGAATTGGTTTACTTTCTGATCTGGCGCGATATTAAAGTTCGCTACAAACAGACTGCCCTGGGTGCTGCCTGGGCGATTATCCAACCCTTCTTCACCATGGTCGTCTTCACGATATTCTTCGGAAAGCTGGCCGGGGTGCCTTCGGATGGTGTGCCATACCCAATCTTTTCCTATACAGGATTGCTGCCCTGGGGTCTATTCGCAAAAGCGCTGTCAGATGCCGGAAGGTCTATGGTCGCTAATCGCAGCATGATAACTAAAGTCTACTTTCCGCGCTTGGTCATCCCCATCGCATCCGTCTTGAGTGGTCTGGTCGATTTCGCAATCGGCTTTGTTGTGCTGATAGGAATGATCATCTATTACAACCACATACCCATTCCTTCCGCACAAATCACTCCGACTGCCGCGATCATAACACTTCCGTTATTCATCCTATTAGCTTTGATTACCGCTCTCGGTGTTGGTTTGTGGTTATCAGCTCTTAATGTTAAATACCGGGATATTAACTATGTAATCCCATTCCTGACCCAGTTCTGGCTTTTCATCACTCCAATTGCCTATCCTTCCAGCATAGTGCCCGAACAATGGAGGTGGCTGTATGCCCTCAACCCCATGACAGGTGTGGTGGAAGGATTTCGCTGGGCATTGCTAGGAGTCGAAACTGCCCCTGGTCTGATGTTGGCTGTTTCCTCTACTGTCTCGATCCTTACGCTTATCAGTGGAATGTTTTACTTCCGCCGTATGGAGCGCACATTTGCGGACATAGTGTAATGAGTGATATTGCTATACGTGTCGAAGATTTAGGTAAACGATATAAGATCGGTATGGGACCGAGCGACATCCATTACCACACGCTACGCGATACCATAGCAGATACCGCCAGCGCTCCATTTAGAAGCCTCTCTTCGCGATTTCATGCATCAAAAAGGAAAAGTGGTGACCAGAAAACCGCCAAGAAGGACCATCAACACGGAGTGATCTGGGCACTGCGCGATATATCTTTTGATCTGCATAAAGGAAAAGTGCTTGGCGTGATTGGACGTAATGGAGCCGGCAAAAGCACGCTCCTAAAAATCCTCTCCCGCGTTACAGAGCCAACGGAAGGATATGCTGAGATTCATGGCAGGGTAGGTTCTTTACTTGAAGTGGGCACCGGTTTTCACCCCGAGTTGACGGGAAGAGAAAATATTTACTTAAACGGCGCCATCCTGGGCATGAAGCGTTCAGAAATTGAAAGCAAATTCGATGAAATCGTTGCATTCGCCGAGGTTGAAAAATTCATCGATACACCCGTAAAACGATATTCCAGCGGAATGTATCTGCGTTTGGCGTTTGCAGTTGCCGCTCATTTGGAACCAGAGATATTGGTCGTAGATGAAGTTCTAGCCGTTGGAGATGCCGAATTTCAACGCAAGTGCCTGGGCAAAATGAGTAATGTTGCCGAAGAAGGACGAACAGTTCTGTTTGTCAGCCATAACATGTCTGCGATCCTGCGTCTGACAGAAGAGACCATCGTCTTAGATAAAGGGAAAATGGAACTTCGTGCTCCATCATCGAAGGCAGTGGATTACTATTTGTCATCAGGTTTATCCCAAGTCGTTGAGCGGGTTTGGGCAAAAGATGAGACATCGGTTGGGACCGCTCCATTCCACCCATCCTCTTTACGCATAGTTGACAAATTTGGCCGGGTGGCGAATACCGTGCGCTCAACCGAGCCTATTACTATCGAAATGCACTACAGTCTCGATGCACCAATAACCGGGCTGCGTATAGGGATTTACCTGACATCTGCCAAGGGTGAGCATGTCTTTACTTCATTTGACACCGATGATTCTGATCTATACGACCGCTTCCGAGTACGCCAGATAGGCGAATATATCAGCCGCTGTGTAATTCCGGCCGATCTTCTGAACGAGGGACGTTACATTCTGGGAGTGAATGCTAGCGCATTCCGCATTATGCGTTATTTTCAAGATGAACAAGCTTTGACCTTTACTGTAGATGCATCTGGCGCCCCCGGGACGCAGTGGTCGGAAGCGCGTCTCGGACTGATCCGCCCTCGCCTGGAATGGCAGATTGAAAAAGATCATTCAAAAGTACGCGTACTTATACCAGGAGTGTCACCGATCTTAGATGGGCAGCCCTCCGGGGAGTACGACCATGATTAACAAGTCGGAAGTTAAACGCCTACTTGGTGATATACCACTCACTGCAGAGGTATACTGGCTCTTACGCCAAGGAGGAAGACCGCTCAGCAAGAGCTTCTCCTTGCATCGTATAGAAGAAGCACTTCCCGAATGGCTCTCTCAAGCCGGATCCTGCCGAACGCAGTTTGCAGAACAATCTAACAATCCGCGCCAACGCAGTGTGCTGATTTTCAGCACCCTGCGATACTGGATTGAACACTCTCTCCTTCTAGGAATTGCGTTGGCCGGCATGGGACATAATGTTACGTTTACTTACTTGCCCTATGCAAACTGGCAGAAACAACTCAACCGCTTCGATTTACGGCGCCAAAACGCCTACGCCCGCAAAGTCCTGAATAGAGCTTCGCCTCTAGTAAAGCCCATTTCCTTGTTAGATATAAAGTGGGCAGATTCTGTAAACGGGGAATCGTTTACACTGCCAGATGGTCTTGAGGAATCTATTCAAGAAGTGTCCATACGCGACACACAGTACACCCTACAAATTGAAGACATCGAAAAGGATAACAGCGAGTCTCAATCCGCCCAACTCTATCGCCTTCGGCTTGAGCGCAATAAACACGCTGCATATAGTGCCTATACTTGGCTTAAGGCTCTGGATTTGGACCAGCGTCCCGACCTCATTATCACTCCCAACGGTAGCATTTTAGAGATGGGAGCTGTTTACCAGGTCGCACGTTACCTGGGTATCCCGACCGCAACTTATGAATTCGGCGAACAGCGTGGGCGCATCTGGTGCACACAAAATGGGGAAGTAATGCGCCAGGAAACTGGTGATTTGTGGATTGCATGCAAGGATAAGCCCTTCACCGAGAGGCAATACGAAAAAATGGGACTGCTTTATACGTCCCGCCAGAGCGCCAGCTTGTGGAAGAATTTTTCCCGTCTTTGGCAGGATCAACCTTCACAGGGTGGTGAACAGACTCGCAAAATACTAGGGTTGGATAGACGCCCCATTGTTCTCCTGGCTGCCAATGTGATCGGCGATAGCCTGACCTTAGGTCGGCAGGTGTTCAGCAGGAACATGACCGAGTGGCTAGAACACACCATCCAAACCTTCGCGAATCGTCATGATGTTCAATTCCTAATCCGTGTTCACCCCGGTGAACGCTACACTCAAGGCCCTTCAGTCGCGGAGCTGGTACAGCAAACGCTTCCCAAACTCCCCGACCATATTCATCTTATAGAAGCAAATGAACCCGTCAACACTTATGATTTGGTTGAAATCGCTGATTTGGGCCTGGTTTACACCACCACAGTGGGAATGGAAATGGCAATGAGTGGGCTTCCGGTGATCGTTGCCGGGCAAACACATTACAGGAAAAAGGGGTTTTCCTTGGACCCAAGTACTTGGGAAGAATACGATGGACTTCTTGAACAAATCGTAGTCTCCCCAAACGAACATCGACTCACCCACGAGCAAGTGGAACGCGCCTGGCACTATGCTTACTGCTTTTTCTTCGAATATCCTTTTTCTTTCCCGTGGCACTTGCTCTACTTCTGGGATGAACTTGAGACCTGGTCAATTGAAAGAGTTTTGTCTAACGAAGGTCAATCCGAATTCGGGGACATCTTTAGATACCTGGTTGGAGAACCGCGCGATTGGAAGACGCCACCATCTACTGATTTGAATGATGCATTGAACCAGACCGCTTTCCTGCGGCACACTCCGGAATGATTGTTATGAACGAAGTAAAGCAAGAAGTGCGTCATTTCTACAATCAGATTGGCTGGCAATTGGTTGATGAGGATTTATACCAAAATGCCCGTTATGAGGATCTGCGCCAAGTTTCGCAAGAATACCTTCATCGCTGTCACTTGCGCGTTTCTAGGTACATAAAACCTGACGGACGGTATTTTCTCGATGCTGGGTCCGGTCCAATCCAATATCCCGATTATCTTCTATACAGTCGCGGCTACCGATATCGTGTCTGCGCTGATATATCCATTACAGCCCTTAGAGAAGCCCGCAATCGTATCGGCAACCATGGCTTATTTGTCGTGTCTGACATCGCCAACCTGCCTTTCAAAGCGGAGATTTTTGAAGGCGAGGTCTCCTTACACACAATCCACCACTTACCAAAAAAGGAGCATTTGCGCGCTTACAAGGAATTGCACCGGGTGCTAGCACCAGATTGTACTGCAGCGGTAGTCAACAGTTGGTCAGAATCAAGAATGATGAAGCTGTGCGATCCGCTCATTCGTGCCACAAACAGGTTGAGAGGGATTGTCAAACGCTTGATAGGAACCCCCGCGATTATCACTGAACCCGCTTATAGAACCGCATCCGATGAGACAAATACAATGAAGGAACAAGGGAAGAAACCACCTAAAGGCACATTCACTGCTCGTCACGATGTTGCATGGATAAAAGACGAAGTAGGGACACATATGCCGGTTGAAATTTACGTGTGGCGCAGTGTCAGCGTACGCTTCACGCGCGCCTTGATCCATCCCAGCTTTGGAGGTCGCTATTGGCTACGGCTTTTGTTTTGGCTGGAAGATCGCTTTCCCCACTTCTTTGGTGAGAACGGGCAATATCCGATAATTTTCGTCAGTAAGAAAAAGGAGGCACCGGTAAATTAAATGGAATGGAAAGATCAATCCGTCTTAGTCACCGGCGGCACTGGTTCGTTCGGGAAAAAGTTCATCGAGATCATGCTGGATGAATACAAACCCGCCAAACTAATCGTATACAGCCGCGACGAACTCAAGCAGCACGAAATGCGTGCGGATGGCTTAGACCATCCAACATTGCGCTACTTTATCGGCGACGTGCGAGACTACCGTCGTCTGTGGCGTGCTATGAATGGCGTCGACGTCGTGATCCATGCAGCCGCCCTCAAACAAGTGCCAGCATGTGAGTACAATCCGATGGAGGCAATCAAGACTAACATCCTCGGCAGCAGCAATGTGATAGAAGCCGGACTGGATGCCGGTGTAGGTAGAGTCATGGCGCTCAGCAGCGATAAAGCTGTAAACCCGGTAAACCTATACGGCGCCACAAAACTAGCAGCCGAGAAGCTCTTCGTACAGAGCAACGCTTATGCTGCAGGCACTTCTACTCGTTTCAGCTGCGTCCGCTACGGGAATGTGGTTGGCAGCCGCGGAAGTGTAATTCCCATCTTCATCCAGCAGCGCCAGAACGGCAAATTAACGATTACCGATAAGCGCATGACCCGATTTTGGCTCACCCTTGAACAAGGTGTTCGCTTTGTCATCAAATGTACTGAACAAATGTATGGTGGTGAAGTCTTTGTTCCCAAAATCCCGTCTACCAATATAATCGATCTGGCTAAAGTGATCGCTCCCCAAGCCGAGATAGAAGTAATCGGTATCCGTCCTGGCGAAAAGCTCCACGAAGTGCTGATCAACACGGATGAGGCTCGAGCAACGGTCGAATTGGATGATATGTTTATCGTCCAGCCCAGTGGTTCATTGTGGTTCGGTCACGATTGGAATGACGAAGGATTGTCACTCCCGGACGGTTTCCGCTATGGGAGTGACATCAACCCGCAGTGGTTGACGATCGAACAGATGCACGAAATCATAGCTCCTTTCGAGGAGCTAGAGATGGAAAAGGACTCCGTCAAATAATTAACCAGTCTGATACACAATCATACCGGTGGATAACGAGAACCCGGAATCTAATCTAGATTAACAGTTGTCCGCACCTTAATAACAATTGAATTACTAAGAAGGTAGAATGCACCGCCGGAGATAAGGCCATGCGCATTCTCGTAACCGGTGCCAGTGGACTGCTGGGTCTAAACCTTGCCCTTGAAGCCGCCAGGGACCACACCGTTATTGGTGTGACGAACCGCAACCCGATAGACACAGATTCGTTCATGGTGCGTAATACAGATTTGCTGGTTCCCGGTGCCTGTGAGCGCCTGCTGGATGAAACACAGCCCGATTGGGTTGTCCACTGCGCTGCGCTGGCAATCATAGACGCCTGTGAGGCTGACCCGGCACAGGCGCAGCAATTGAATACAGAAGTACCCGCAAAACTGGCGTCCATTGTCGCCAGGGGCGGAGCGCGCTTCCTGCATGTTTCCACAGACGCGGTATTCGACGGTATGCGCGGTAACTATGAAGAACAGGATACACCCAACCCGCTCAGCGTATACGCCAAAACGAAACTGGCAGGTGAACGAGCAGTAGCCGACACAAATCCCGACGCCATTATTGCCCGCGTAAATTTATACGGTTGGAGTCTGAGTGGGAAACGCAGCCTGGCTGAATTCTTCTTCAATAACCTGAGTGCCGGCAAACCGGTGAAGGGTTTCACAAATGTCTTTTTTTGCCCCCTGCTTGTTAACGATCTGGCACACATATTTCTCCAAATGCTGGCTGCCGGATTAAACGGTCTGTATCACGTTGTCAGCAGTGAATTCCTCAGTAAATATGATTTTGGCGTGCGTATCGCCAGAAAGTTCAGCCTCAGTGAAGATCTAATTTCACCCATTTCAGTTGCCGAATCCGGCCTCACTGCAGCCCGCTCCCCGAATTTGACTTTGCGCACAGATAAATTAGTCCGGGATATTGGGGGTTTCCCTCCCGACATCTCTTCAGGGGTAGAAAATTTCTACTCCCTTTACAAACAGGGTTATCCACAAATGCTAAAAGCGATCAGGTATCAAACCAGAATGTGAAGATGTTTAACAAACCACAAACCATTGATTCCAAATTGTCGAATAACCTGATCGACTAATACCTAATCACCATTTACATAATCGATTAATCCCTTATCACTTTCCTCATTGGAGACAAAATGGATATACAGATTGGTGACCATATAATTGGCAATAACCGTCCCACGTATTTCATCGCCGATATCGGAACCAATCACGACGGCGACCTAGACCGCGCCAGAATGCTCATACGTCTTGTCAAAGATGCTGGGGCAAATGCTGCGAAATTCCAAAACTTCCGTGCTCCAAAAATCGTTTCGGATTATGGATTCAAGTCTATGAATGGTCAGGTCTCACACCAGGCTGCCTGGGAAAAATCGGTGTTTGATGTTTACCAGGATGCCTCAATTCCATTTGAGTGGACACCCATCCTGAAAGAGGAATGTGATAAGGCTGGCATTGATTACTTCTCCTCACCTTACGATTTCGAAGCGATTATTATGCTCGACCCATACGTGCCGGCATACAAAGTCGGATCAGGTGAGATAGACTGGATTGAAACATTGGAACGCATGGCTGAATTTGGTAAACCGGTCTTGCTGGCGACTGGCGCTTCTACGATCGGTGAAGTACAGCGCGCCGTTCACGCAATCCTGGCTATAAACCCTCAGTTAATCCTCATGCAGTGCAATACCAACTACACCGCCAGCCCTGACAATTTTGACCATATCAATCTGCGCGTGCTCAATACATACCGTAGCATGTTCCCGAATGTGGTTCTAGGACTTTCTGATCATACTAACGGACATGCCACAGTTTTGGGAGCCGTCACACTGGGAGCAAGAGTAATTGAAAAACACTTCACCGATGGCAATAATCGCGTCGGTCCAGATCATAAGTACGCAATGAACCCCTCCACATGGGAGGAGATGGTCAAACGCACCCGCGAGCTCGAACGTGCACTTGGTAGTGGTGATAAGTCCATTTGCGATAACGAAATGGAAACTGCTGTCGTACAACGCCGCTGTCTGCGCGCCGCAGTAGATATTCAAGTGGGTGAAATTTTCACTCGAGAAATGATTGACGTCCTGCGACCAGCCACGCCCGGCGCTATCATGCCCCATGAAATTGATTCCGTGATTGGGGCCAAAGCGATTACCAACCTTCCGGCCGGTAAAGAACTACGTTGGACGGACTTAACGTCGTAATATTAAATGCGTGTTTTATATTTCACCCGCGACTACACTACCCACGACTACCGCTATCTGACTGCCCTGGCAGACACAGAGTATAAGATTTATTATCTACGTCTGGAACAGAGCACACATAAGACGGAGAATCAAGCCCTTCCACCTGACATTGAGCCAGTTCCTTGGGTTGGGGGCAACCGTCCATACCATTGGCAAGATGCCCCGCGACTGTACAAAGACTTAAAAAGGGTGATCTCTGAGATAAAACCCAATCTCATCCACGCCGGTCCGTTACAAACCTGCGCCTTTCTATGCGCACTGAACGGCTTTCATCCTCTGGTCAGCATGTCTTGGGGATATGATTTACTGCAGGACGCCCAGCGCGATCCATTAAACCAGCGGATTACACGTTACACTCTCCGGCACACTGATGTATTGGTGGGCGATTGCGATACGGTTCGCCAGAAAGCTATCGAGCTAGGTATGGACGACGAACGTATCGTGACTTACCCGTGGGGCATCGACCTGGAGCACTTCATTTTTCCTATAGAGAAGGCAACAAACGGAAGTACTTTTACGTTGATTTCAACCCGCGGCTGGGAACCCATCTATGGGGTGGATATGATCGCACACGCATTCGTCCAAGCAGTTAAACAAAGACCAGTATTACGTCTCGTTATGCTTGGTGATGGTTCCCAGTCAGATATCCTGCGCATGATATTTGCGGACAGCGGAGTACTCGATCATGTTGACCTACCCGGTCAGGTCAACCAAGCGGACTTACCGGATTTGTACCAATCTGCCAACTTATACATAGCGGCTTCACACAGCGACGGTACGTCGATTTCACTTCTAGAGGCCATGGCGTGCGGCTGTCCTGTATTGGTTTCAGACATTCCAGGTAACCGCGAATGGATAACACCAGGGGTGCAGGGCTGGCTTTTCAAAGATGGGGACGTTAACGCTCTGACCCATGCTATCGTGAGGGCATATGATGATCGGTCGCTCTTGCCTGAAATGGGTCGCAGGTCACGCTCGCTGGTTGAAGAACGTGCTGATTGGAACAAAAACTTCCCCCAGCTCTTGGAAGCATACCAGTTAGCCCTTCAATTTGTTAAATAATACAGCGAACTTCCACTAATCAATTTATTAGGTTGCAATAAAAATCATGAAACCCCGTATAGTCGCCATAATTCAAGCTCGAATGGCTTCATCTCGTCTGCCTGATAAAGTGCTGCTCGATATCGCTGGTGAGCCAATGCTGGTGCGCGTCGTCGAACGCACCCGCAAGGCGAAATCCCTGGATGAAGTGGTTGTCGCTACGACGGTTGCCCCTACTGATGACGCAATCGAAGCTCTTTGCAGCGAACGTAGTTATCCCTGTTATCGCGGCAGCAGTCAAGATGTACTTGATCGCTACTATCAGGCTGCCCGCACATTCAACGCTGAGGTGATCGTACGCATCACTGCAGACTGTCCAATCATTGACCCAGGTGTAATTGATAAGACGGTCTACGCATTTCTTGGTGTAGAAAGTGATAAAATACACACCAAGACCTCGCCCTCTCAGCAGTCTACCCCCTATGATTTCGCTGCCAACCGCCTGCCTCCGCCCTGGGGTCGCACATATCCAATCGGTCTCGATATAGAAGTATGCTCCTTTGATGGGTTGGAGACTGCCTGGAAGGAGGCAGAAAAAAACCACCAGCGTGAACACGTTATGCCGTTTTTCTACGAACAGCCCGAACGCTTTCGAATATTGCATGTTTCCACAGACCCAGATTATGGATCACTGCGCTGGACGGTAGACACTCAACAGGATTTAGAACTGCTCCGAGAGATTTATGCCAATTTTCCAGGTCACGATGACTTTACATGGCGTGATGTCCTAGCATTATTCGAACAGGAGCCTGATCTGGCTTTAATCAACGCTCAGATACCAGCCAAGCATTACCGGCAGGTTGATACCCGCGCAAGTTAAGAAGGTTAATGTGGATTCTAGTCCGCATTATATAAACATGATTCCTTTGATAACCATTATCACTTCTCCAAAACCTTTCTCAAATTCACACATAGCAACCATCCAGCGCAACGCAATTCAATCCTGGATGCATTTAGGACCTGAAGTGGAAGTGATCCTGATCGGTAATGAGCCGGGGTTAATTGAAGTGGCTGAAGAGTACAAACTTAAACATCTCCCGGATGTTAAACGCAACGATAGTGGCACACCCCTTGTCAGCTCCATTTTCTCGCTGGCACACCAATCCAGCCGCAGTCCATTTTTGATTTATGTAAACGCTGATATTTTGCTGCTGCCCGATGTGATCGACGCCACAAAACAAGTGGCGAAACAAACAGAGCGCTTCCTGCTTATTGGACAGCGTTGGGATTTGGATGTAAGTAATTTGTTAGATTTTTCCCCAGGCTGGGATAGTCGTATCCGGTCCGAAGTTAGCGAGCATGGTAGTCTGCATCTCCCAGCCGGCAG
>CBFDCK010000058.1:0-17440 GCA_965603285.1 uncultured bacterium | reverse complement strand
TGTGCTTGGGCTCGGTTTCTGGTTGTTGAGTAGTCAAGATTATGTACAGATCGATGGCAGACAGCTTGTAGTGTTAATTTTCCTAATTATTTTACTGTGGTTTATACTCACCCGGTTGAGTTTGCCGCTTTCGAAAATTATCGCATCCCGAGCCGGAGGAACGTATTCATTTTCGTTCTTCCAGTCTGGGATGCAGAAACTTGAGAAATTCTTGTTAGCTGTTGCGAATTATGCAGATTTCTCTGCTTGGCAATTGTTGTTTGTTACATTCGTTGGCATTTCTCGGCAACTGGTTGGCATTGGGTCCTTTGTTTTCCTTGCTAAAGCTGTCGGTATTGAAATGTCGTTCATTGATATGGGATGGATCCGTTCAATTGTGTTATTGGCCGCATTCCTACCTTTTTCGTTTGCAGGTGGTTTAGGTGTTCGCGAGATTACCTTGGTAGCAGTGCTTTCAACATTCGGCGTCAGCGCAGAGCTCGCAATCGCATTCTCGTTGTTGCTCCTGGCGCGTGGCTTTTTACTTGGTCTGGCGGGAGGACTATTGGAGGCTATTCATTCTTTGCGAGTAAAACATGTAGCTGATCTACATCCTGACGAAATTATCAAGTTTAAGCTTCAGGATAGCGAAAACACATCAGATCGCACTGCAAAAACTACCAGACCACTCTAGTTCAAATTAGACCCTCCTCAAAAGGAGCGTTTCTTAATATAATTAGTCCCAATCCATCATAATGAAAGGTCTACAGAATGTTCCAACCAAATGAGGGCCACCAACAAAAACTCCTGATCAGTAATGACAATGACTAACCCGATAAGCGTCGTAATCTTCTGGAAGATTCCTGGGCAGCCGTCTTCTACCGTGATTTCTTTAGTTGCCTAAATGAAGAGCACTTCGCCATTCTGTACGCCGATTGTCCCTCTCGACCCAACGTACCGGTCAATTGGCTGATCGGCCTAAGGCTCTTGCGGATAGGGCAGGGCGTCTCCAAAGGAGAGGCGCACCGCGCGAGATCATCCCACAGGTTGGCGACACGTTCACTGTTCTGGAAAAATGGATGGACATGGATGAGCACGGCAAAGTGGTGAAAGTTACCATGCAGGAAGGGGACACTCTGACCTTTGGGGAGCAACCGTTTGAATGGGAAGAGTTGGATGCCGCCCCTGGCGAGTACATTGTTGGCTTTATCGTTGAGGACTTGGACGGTAACTCTTTTCCTGTGTACACGCAGGTGACAGTGAAATAGACTGGGTTATTACTTCTCGAACCAGCTGGCGTCCCCGCTTACTACCGACCACCAGATCCGGCAGCATTTAAGGGTCAACCTTTCCATATTCACCAGGTTGGATTAACATTGTGAGAGGTACAAAATGTTGGTGGCAGATCAGTACTGTGGCTCATCGACCAATAAAACTGGGGTTTCACCTTGCTTAAATTGCGATACTAGATATTCCTCGAAGTTTCTTAGCGTATCTGTGTACGATCTTGCTGTCTTAACTTCGAATTCTTCTACAATAAACCTGATAAATTGAATAGCTGTCCTGAGGTTAGGTGCAAAAGCTAAAACAACCTTTTTAGATTTATCAGGTGTGAATTCCTCCCTGAGTCGTTGGGCAATAGATGTCTTCCCAAGACAACCTCTGCGCTCAGATAAACAGATCCATCTTTTTGGACAATGTGGGATCCAATTTTTGCTTTAGCTTCTTTATGTTTATTTGAATACCAAAGATAGCGGTGGACTGGTGTTATCTAGAAAGGAGTTTCTGACAAACCAAAATACTCAGCGTACATGATTCAAATTAGACTAATTTAAAAGGGGTTGTCAAGCTCAAGATAAGTTCCATAGATGGGGCAATTTTTCTATAGTGATTAGATTAATGGTAATTGAGGTTAGAGGAGAGAAGAACCCTAATTATTTGAAATTCTCTTTGGTTGAATTTGAAAAAGTCTATTGGTTAAATCGCCGTAGTAACTGCACGCTCAGGGGTTAAAGGTATCAATTTAATGTTTACGGGTTCGAGTCCACCAGGGTTCCATGCCAGAAAATGTACAAACAAGTTTTTACCGTATTGCCCAGGAAGCTTTGAACAACGTTACCAAACATGCCCAGACCAAGTTAGTTTCCGAGAGTTTGAGCGCAACACTGCTCACTCCGGGTTCGACTGGTGAAGCGAGGCACGATGTCAAGCTGGTGATCCAGGCCTAGGTTGGCTCGGCATCCTATTGTAAGGGTCAATCTCATTTCCTTCAGGGAGCGATTATCGAACCGCTCCAGTAGGAGATGGCGCTCAAGGCGCGCTGCCTGGGCAGTTCAGCACTCTCTTATCGGGTAGAAGTCACAATTGATGACGAGGGAATTACAGAAGCAGAAAGCTCTTACCCAGTCGGCGCTGGCGGTCATTGCGAATATGTCGCAGCATTATTGCTCACGTGGCTGGATAACCCAGAAGCGTTCGAGGAAAGTGCTGGCCTCGAAACCTCTCTGGAGCAAGGAAGCAAGCCTGAGTTGATCGCTCTGATCCGCCAGATGCTCCAACGTTATCCCGATCTGGAGTACTTGCTTGAATTGCCCTCCCCAACAGCAGGTACAGACAAGACAGACATCAACCCCGAAATCATCCGCCGGCAGGCGTCACATGTTTTTGCGGATAACGAAGGCGACGGGGGTTGGCGAGACTTGTTCGAGACTGCCCACGATCTGGATGAGCTCCTAAACATGGCTGGAGTTCATCTGGGATTCGGGCGAACGGCGGATTTTCCTGCAAGCGCTTTTCAACATTTCCGAGTGGGATGTAAGATGTGATATGGCGTTCCTATACACTGGATAAGATAAGCAGATGCAAATCTATGGTAACGTCGGGATCGTATGAACATCAGCTCGGCAAGAAGGCTAGCCTTTGGGCATGCCATTCACTACCGGTAAAGGCTTTTTACGGTAAAATATTTTTATGGAGTTCATTTAACCAAGTATGGATGACCAGAATCAAATCCTGCTGCAGACCAAACTGCACCGGCCGCGCCTGCCAAAAGACCTGGTCACACGTTGGCGGCTAATGGAGTGGCTCAACCACGGTGTTGACCACCAGATTACCCTGATCTGTGCACCGGCTGGTTTTGGTAAAACCACCCTGATATCCACCTGGCTTGAGCGTATAGTTGCTGATCAAGGTGAGAAGGCAACTTCCTTGCCTTCAGCATGGCTTTCGCTGGATGAAAACGACAGCGACCTCAACCTCTTTTTGCGCTACTTCATCGCCGCACTGCGCACGATTTTCAACGAAGCCTGTGCGGAAACCCTGGCTTTACTCCAGGCGCGGCAGCAACCACCCCAAGCAGTCCTCTACGCTACGTTCAGTAATGAGCTCCAAAAGCTTCCCGGAGAATCTATCCTCATCCTGGATGACTACCACACCATCCGCAACGTGGAGGTGCACAATCTGCTCGGTGAATTGGTGCGCCACTGGCCAAAACCGCTGCATCTGGTGCTGATTTCACGCATCAGCCCGCCCCTGCCGCTCGACAGTTTACGTGCGAAGGGGATGCTCAGCGAGATTCGCGCCCGAGACCTGCGCTTTACACCCGAGGAGACTGCTGCCTATCTGAGTCAGACGCAAATTGCTCTGCTAGGACAGAATGCCTTGCCCCTTCTGGAAGAGCGCTTCGAAGGCTGGCCCGCCGGTCTGAAGCTGACTGCCCTTTCATTGCGTTCCGAAGGCAGTCAAGAATCCGTTCTATTGGCTTTATCCAGCGAGAATCCAAATATTACCGGATACCTCCTGGATGAGGTGCTGACCAGCCAATTTCCGGCGATCCACTCATTTTTGTTGAAGACTTCCATCCTGGACCGCTTTTGCGCTTCGCTGTGCGAAGCCATCGTTGGAGAGAGTGATGCCGCCTGGAATGCGCGCGCCTGTCTGGATTGGATTGAACGCTCTGAGCTGTTCATCACACCCCTAGACAACCGCAGGGAATGGTACCGCTATCATCATTTGTTCCAGGAATTGCTGCAGCAGAGATTGTCCGCCGAGATGGCGCCTGACCAGGTGACCAACTTGCATCGCCTGGCGTCAGCCTGGTTCGAAGAGCACGGACTGATCGATGAAGCCTTGCATCACGCCCTGGCAGCCTGCGACCTTGATCTGGCTGCGCGCCAGATGAGTGCCGGACTGCGCGATGTGCTCAACCGCGAGAACTGGCAGACCCTGGAGCGATGGTTGAGGCTGTTACCAGTAGAGTTCGTCGAGCATCGACCTGAGCTTCTAATAATCAAGGCGTGGGCTTTGCAGTTTTCGTGGCAACTCGAGGCACAGATCAAAGTGCTCCAACAAGTGGAAGAACTGATGGACAATGTCAGTACAGATACATTTCACGGAGAAGATCTACAATGGTTACGCGGGCAGGTCTTTATCCTGCGCGGCCAAAAGGCGTATTTTAATAACCAACCAATCCAGGCTTTAAATTACCTCCAGGAAGCATTAACACTTATCTCCCCATCATGGAGCTTTCTTCAGGGTGCGATCATACTTTACCTTGGTTTGTGCATGCAAGCCAGCGGAGATGGAAAAGCTGCCGAGCGAATGCTTCTCGATCGCTACGCATTGTTGAGTAATAAGGTGGATAGCTATTCCCTGCGTATTCTGCAAACCTTGTGTTTCTATAACCTCAACGAGGGTCTCCTGGAGCAGACCAGGCAGACCGCCTATACAATGCTCCAACAAGCAACACGCGCTGAACTGAATATTCTCCAAGGCTGGGGGCACTATTTTCTCGGGCTGGTGTACTACCAGTGGAATGATTTGGACATGGCTTGTCACCATTTTACTGAGATTGTTGACCATATCTTCAGTCAACAGCAAATCACTGCCCGCAATGGCGTGGCAGGCCTGGCGCTGGTGCACCAGGCCAGAGGCGAAAACACGGAAGCCCGGAAAGTACTAGAAGCGCTCACCCAGTCGGATATTGAGCGAGTTGGATATGAAGAGGAAGCAACGCGTTCCCTGCACGCCAGGCTGATGCTCCTGCAAGGGGACCTGGAAGGCGCTTACCGGTGGGTTGACACATTAACCGGTCCACCGCCGGACCAGCCTTTTATGTGGTTGGAAGAACCACAGGTGACCCGGGCACGCGTCCTGGTGGTCAGAGGCGCAGATGCCGACCTGCGGATGGCGCTGCAATTGTTGGACACCCTGGATGAGATTGCCGACCGGACCTATAACACACGCTACAAAATCGAAATCCTGGCATTGCGCGCCCTGGCACTGGATGCTCAGGGGAAAACCAGCTCGGCAAAAGCCGCGGCCAACGCCGAGCTGAAGCAGGCGGTAGACCTCGCCCGGTTGGGGGGCTTCATCCGGGTTTTCGTCGACCTGGGCAAACCCATGCAGGAGATGCTGCACCGGCTTGCGCAGCAAGGTCATTCCGAGGAGACGATCCGTCGCATCCTGGCAGCATTTCCACAGGATGATAAAAATCTGGATAGCAGCGAAAGCCCTGCGCAGCCGAGGCGCCATCCATCGCTCAGTATTTCGACTCTGGCTGAGCCCCTGACCCCCCGGGAGCTCGAGGTGCTGAACTTATTGCGAGGGCCGTTGAGCATCAAAGAAATCGCCCAAAAACTCAATATTTCCTACGCGACCGCTAAACGCCACACCATCAACATCTACGGCAAGATGGGCGTCAACCGGCGCTGGAATGCTGTGACCAGAGCAGAAGAATTGAACATTCTTCCCCCACCCTGAGCTTTTTCGCCTCTCTAAACCCCGATCGTTCTACACCTAAAATACACCTCAAATACACCTTTAGGTGGTGTTTTTACGCGGGAAAATCATATATCATATATTCATGGTGAATGGACTCTCTAGGGAACCAATCCAATTTGATCTCCCGACTACCTACAGGATTATTATACAAGGCCGGATTGACCCAACCTGGTCTGATCGTCTAGAAGGTATGACGATCAAACCGGCCACGGTGGAGGCGCGCCCTCCGATCACAACCCTGGAGGGCGAGTTGAGCGACCAGGCTGCCCTGGCAGGTGTGCTCAACATGCTCTATGAGCTGCATTTATCCGTAATTTCGGTGAAGCGCCTGGAAATTTGGTAGATAAATAAGGGATCGTGAATATATCAGTAGGGCGATCCTGGATGCTAATGCAAGATATCAGAATTCTGCCATCAAGACCTTCGTGCCGATATTCATACGAAGGTATGTTTTGAAGAGGCTGCAATAATAGTTTCACTTCAAGGGTAACTTTTAGAAAAGGAGATAATCATGGCTAAGAAAAAAGGTAAGAAGAAGAAGGAGAAAGACAGGGAGAAAAAGGAAATGCAGCAGCTCGAGCAGGCTCAGGAAGAAGTAACTGCCGAAACTGAGGCAGCAGCCCCTGAAATAATGTCAGAAGGCGAGACCACCGCATCCGAGATCCCAGCGGAACCCAAGCCCAAGATAAAACGCAAGGAGTTTGACAAAGAATTGAGACCTCTGCATGTTGAGATGGTCAAGCTGCAGGAGTGGGTCAAAGCCAGCGGGGCCAAGATTTGCGTGGTGTTTGAAGGGCGAGATACGGCCGGGAAAGGCGGGATCATTAAACGTATCACCGAACGGGTCAGCCCGCGCGTCTTCCGCGTGGTGGCGCTTGGGGTCCCGACGGATCGGGAGAAGTCTCAGATGTATTTCCAGCGCTATATACCCTATTTGCCGGCAGCCGGAGAAGTGGTGCTTTTTGACCGCAGCTGGTACAACCGGGCTGGCGTTGAGCGGGTAATGGGCTTTGCCACCGAGAAACAGGTGGAAACCTTTTTGGATTACACACCTGCCGTCGAAAATGCCATCATCAACTCCGGTGTTATCCTGATCAAGTTCTGGTTAGAGGTAGGCATGGAAGAGCAGGCCAAACGATTCAGAGAGCGCGATCAAGACATGCGCAAGATTTGGAAGCTCAGCCCGATGGACCTCGAAGCACAGGCGCGCTGGTATGACTATTCGCGGGCACGCGATGCCATGTTTGCCGCTACGGATACCCCGGAAAGCCCCTGGTACGTGGTGCCTTCCGACGACCAGCGCCGGGCGCGGCTGAACTGCATCACCCATTTCTTGAGCCTGATACCGTATGAAGACGTGCCGCGTGAACCGATCAAGTTCCCCAAGCGTCAGGAACCGGGCGATTATGAAGAACCCGAATATCCCTATCGCTATATTCCCGAATTGTATTGAAAGGAAGGAGAAAGTACATGTTGGAAACAATAGATAACCAATCGAATTGGTACACCAAAAGCCCGGAGGAAGTCGGCAAAGACTTAGAAGTCGACATGGCGAAGGGATTGAGCGCGGCCGAGGCACAGCAGCGGCTGCAAAAATTTGGACCCAACCAACTGGAAGAGAAGAAGAAAGAACCCGGATGGCAGGCCTTTCTTCGCCAATACCAGGACCTCATGCAGTTTGTCCTGCTGGGTGCAGCCATTATCAACCAGATCTTCACCGGAGAATGGGGGACCACGCTGGTGCTGGTTGGCTTGACTGTATTCAATGCAGTTTTAGGCTTACGCGGAGAGGCTAAAGCAGAAGCCAGCCTGGCGGCGCTGGCAGGGGCGATGAAGAGCATCGCCCGCGTGCGCCGGGATGGCCAGGCAGTTGAGGTGGATGCCAAAGAACTGGTGCTGGGAGACATCGTGCTGATGGAGGCCGGCAACCGCGTCCCTGCTGACGGGCGCCTTTTTGTCACGGCTACGCTCGAAATCGAGGAAGCTGCCCTGACCGGTGAGAGCGTCGCTTCGCCAAAAGACACTGAAACCATTGCTAAAGCTGATGCTCCTCTCGGTGACCGCCACAACATGGCGTATATGAACACCTCGGTCACTCGTGGACGCGCCGAGATGATCGTC
The DNA here is from genome assembly GCA_965603285.1 of uncultured bacterium. Classification (GTDB taxonomy): domain Bacteria; phylum Chloroflexota; class Anaerolineae; order Anaerolineales; family UBA4823; genus JAUWPO01. The sequence goes on along the minus strand of CBFDCK010000058.1, from coordinate 9,559 downwards.
ACCACTACCGGTATGGGTACGGAGATGGGCAACATCGCCGACCTGCTCAATAAAACCGAGGCGGACAAGACACCGCTGCAAAAGCAGCTCGACCGCCTGACTATGATCATCGCTGGATTGGCCGGGCTGGCGTTCATTCTTATGATAATTCTAGGTATTAGTAACGGGCAGTCCCTGGACACAATCTTCGTCGCTGGTGTAGCGCTGGCTATTTCTGCCATCCCTACCGGTCTACCGGCCGTGGTCACCACCATGTATTCCATGGGGACACGGGCACTGGCCAGCCAGAACGCAATTGTCAAACGGCTGCCATCAGTGGAGACTTTGGGTTCTGTGTCGGCAATCTGCTCCGACAAGACCGGCACGCTGACACTCAATAAGATGACAGCTCGCGAGTTCACTGTCCCTGGCCAAAACCGTTTCACTGTGACCGGAGAAGGCTACGGAACGCAAGGGGCATATGCGCTCGGAGGCAGTGATGCAGAAGGACAGCCCTGGCAGAAAGGCACAATGGCTTACAGCACCGAAGGCAAGTTCCTGAGCGCAGGCGGTGCCAGAGTTGATCTCGACCAGATCATGCTGCCCATGGCGCTATGTGCCGACGCCACCCTCGATAACGGTGCCCTGATCGGTGACCCAACCGAAGGCGCGCTGATCGTTTTGGCGGAAAAGGGCGGTATCAGCGTGGACGGCGCCCGGGAGATGTATCCACGAGTAGCGGAGGTGCCTTTTGATTCGGATTACAAATTTATGGCGACTTTCCACAACATGGAGGACGAACAGGGTGAGCCGGTAGTGCGATGCTTTGTCAAGGGCGCGCCGGACGTACTGATCGCACGCGGTGGTTACTACTGGAATCCGGCTGGAGAGCCTATAGCGGTTACGGAAGAAAACCGCCAGTTGGCGTTGGAAGAAAACGAGCGTATCGCCCAAGCTGGCGAGCGTGTGATGGTAGTGGCCCGGCGCGACTTCGACCCGGCAACATTCGATCCAAAGGGAAATTTGATCGATGAGATAAAAGATCTGACCATCATGACAATGGTAGGAATTGTAGACCCGCCTCGCCCCGAAGCCAGGGACGCCATTACCAAATGTCACAGCGCCGGCATCCAGGTGCGTATGATCACCGGTGACCACGCCGTCACGGCGGCGGCCATCGGCCATGAATTGGGCATCGAAGGAATGGCCCTGACCGGCGCCCAGTTCGCCGCCATGAGCGATGAGGAAGTGAAGGATAAGCTGTCCGAGATCGGCGTGGTAGCGCGCGTGACCCCACAGGACAAGATTCGTCTGGTGACGTTACTTCAGGAAGAGGATAACATTGTGGCCATGACGGGGGACGGCGTCAATGATGCTCCAGCCTTGAAAAAGTCCGATATCGGCGTCGCCATGGGCATCACTGGCACCGAAGTCTCGAAGGGGGCCGCCGTGATGATCCTGACCGATGACAACTTCGCCACCATTGTCAAGGCAGTGGAGTTCGGACGAGCCATCTACCAGAACCTGTTCAACTTTGTCCGCTTCCAGATGGAATCGCTGGTGGCCTTTATTGTTTCATACCTGCTGGCTGCGTTCTTTCTCGTTCTCGGGGGCACGCCGTTTACAGCCTTTGTGGTTCTGTGGATTAACTTCCTCGTGCAGATCCCGGTTGCCTTAGCATTGGGATTCGACGATCCGGCTCCAGATCTGATGGAGAACAAGCCGCGCCCGCTCAAGCAGCCCATCCTCTCGCGTCCACAATGGATTCGCATTGGTTTCATCGGGCTGCTGATGGCGATTGGCACGGTCTATCTGGAAGCGTTATATGAATCCTCCGGCGCCGCCATTGCGGCCTCGATGGGATTTGTTACCTTCTCAATGTTCATTGTTGTCCTAGCCCTCAGCGCGCGCAGTGAGACTGCCAGCGCATTCAACCGTGATATTCTGCAGAATCGACAGCAGTTGTTACTATATGGATTGTCACTGTTGATGATCTTTCTTCCGATCAAGCTGGATTTTCTCCAGCAGTTCCTGGGTCTCGCTGAGATTACAGCCAACCAATGGTTGCTTTGTATCGGCTTCGCCCTCGCACTGCTGCTGGTTGATGAGGGGATCAAGGTTTTCATGCGCAGAAGCAGCAGCTAGTTTCGATTGACAATATTGAGGGCAGGGTAATGTAACCTGCCCTCATCTTGCTGGTCAAAGCTATTTGGAAGGTGCTGAGTGAAGGGAGCCAAAAAGAAGGTCAGGCGGAATCAAGATAAACCTGGAATTGCCAAGCCAACTATGGTTATTTACTAAAAAAAATTGGAGATAAAGTTATGAAATCACGTCCGTTTGGTGTTACTGTTCTTGCAATCCTGGCAGGGCTTGCTGCCGTGCTGGCGGGGATCCACGCTCTGCAGGCGCTGGGGATTTTCCCCTACGTTATCGGTCCATTTACAGTTCACGCCTTCAACTTCTGGTCTTTCATGATGTGGGGCTTAATGGTTTGGGTCTACATCTGGTTGGTGCAGATGCTCTGGCGGGTAGATAAGCAGGCTTGGCTTTTTTTGGCAGTGATCACGGTCTTCAACCTGATCCTTGGTTTTACCGTCATGCTGGGCGCGGGTGCCTGGTCGGATGTCAGCGTGAGTTTCATCCTCAACGCCATCATCTTGATTTATGTCATGCTCCCCGGAGTAAAGGATGCCTTCGAGGTAGATTAAAGTTCAACCAACTTACTTGTTTTCAAAAGGGGAAATAATTATGCCAGGCAGACGAGCAGCACGACGAGAAGCACGACGCGATGACCGTCAGCTCGGGAGAGCGGGCGGCGGAGGCAACCGCTATCAGATGCGGGAGAAAATGGTATCCATTGGCGATGATTTCTGGATCGAGAACGAGCAGAGACAGAAAGTCTTTAAGGTCGACGGTAAGGCGCTGCGTGTACGCCAGACCCTGGTCTTCGAGGACGCTCACGGCAGTGAACTTGCCAAGATCCAGGAGCGGATGCTGCGCGTGAAAGACAGCATGGAGATCGAAGGGCCAAGAGGCGAAAATCTCGCTACGGTCAAAAAAGCCCTGATCACCCCCGTGCGCGAGCGCTGGGTGGTTAAGATCAAAGGCGGGCCCGACCTGGAAGTGAAAGGCAATATTTTAGACCACGAGTACACCATCGGCGAAGGACGTGATAAAATAGCCGAAGTCTCTAAAAAATGGTTCCGCGTGCGCGATAGCTATGGCGTATCGGTCGATCCCGGACAGGATGACATCATTATCCTGGCCGTGACGGTGTGCATCGACCAGATGGCCAATTAAGCCCGCTGAACGAAAAATTTAGGAATGTCTGATCATGGCGACAGTAATCGAAATGATGGACTGGAGCAGCACGGTTTACTACAACCGCAATCGCCTGCTTGGCTGCACAGCCGCCAACAGCATCCAAGCGATACCATCGGCAGTTGAATAAAACGATGGATTTATTCAAAGTGAATCGATAATTTTCGACTCACCATCTCACTTTCAAAAGGAGTTTACAATGTGTTGTTTCTTTACTGCCCTAGTTTTCTTTGGTCCACGCCTGGGCTTCCTGGTGTATTGGCTGCTTGCGCCTATCCGGGTCAGCGCCGCGTTCGCAACATTCAACCTTCCCTGGCTGGTGGGCATCCTGGGTCTGGTCTTTATACCCTGGACATCTTTAATGTACGTGATGATCTTCCCGTTGAATGGTTATGATTGGATCTGGCTTGGCTTCGGTGTAATGGCAGACGTCGCCAGCTACATAGGCGGCTACCACAATCGCCAGCAGGTGCCCATGTACCCTGAAACAGCCCCTTAATCTCTGGCGTCCGGCAGCAGTCTCTAAATTGGGTCTGCTGCCATTCATTTACTCAGGTTCGAGCCTTAACATGATTCGCACTAGATTTTAAGAGCACCATACAGCATTTAATAAATCAACAAGAAAATACTTTTAACGAAAGGAGAATACCTATGTCTTACGGTCCAATCGACTTTATCGCACTTGAGTTCAAGACCGACCAGCTTACAGGAGAGAGCTTACCCGCATTGCTCGAGCTGGTCGAAAACCAGATCGTGCGGGTGATCGACCTGGTCATCATCCAGAAGGATCAGGATGGAGATTACCAGGTTCTCGAGATTGAGGAGCTGGCTCCTGATATGTTGGCTATCTTCGATCCTCTAGAGATCGAAATCAGCGGGATCATCCAGGTCGAAGATATCGAGATGATCGCTGAGGAGATGGAAGATAACACCACCGCCGCCTTGCTGCTTTTTGAAAACCTTTGGGCGATCAAGTTCGGGGAAGCTGTAGTCCGTGCCAGTGGCCGGACAGTGATGTATGACCGCATCCCCTTCGAGGTCGTGAATGAAACGTTAGAGATTTTCGCCCAGGCTGAGTCATAACTTGGGATAGAGATCATATTAAACTATATTAATCAGGAGGTTGAAATGCCTAGAGCAAGAAGAAAGATGAGGAGAAGAAGGGTGGCTACAGCTGCTGTCGGTACGGTCGTCGTGGCCGGCACCGCAGGTGCTGTGCACCACCATCAGAATAAGAAATACGCGCAGCAGGACTACGAAGAGCAGCAAGCATATGAGCAGGAGCAGTATGCGCCGCCGCCCGAACAGGCGCCGCTCCCACCCGCACAGCCCGCCTCGGAGGATGACATGATCAAGCAGCTCGAGCGCCTGGGCGCACTCAAGGATCAAGGTATTCTCACCGAGGATGAGTTCGCCGCCCAGAAGGCCAAGCTGCTCGGTATGTAGCCACGCAGCAGTCTCAGATATCAAATTGGAAATTGGAGGAGGCGAAAAGCGTACAAGCAACATCAAAGGAAGAACAGATCATCCAGGCGGCCGGGCCTGGTAAAAAACAACCCGCCATCACCGCCGGTCTGGTGATGAGCAACCGAATGATTAAGGAGAGCATTTATGACTGAGAAAGCAAAAGACTAAAGCGGTCAACCGACCGCCTGCTTTCCCGGCGATCTCTCAAAAATTTCAAAACCAATCAGTGTAAAAAAAAGGAGTAATAAGCTATGGGTACTATGGTAATCAAAGGCAAGACAATGCGTTCCGTCGATGTAGATTGGAACGAGTTCTACTACACCAACTGTCCGTTAGTGTCCCCCAGCAACGTCGACCAGGAGATCGGTTGGGTGAAGGAAGAGTTCAAGAAGATTAATATTGCATATAAATTCCTTCGTTCAACCACCGAGAATGACTGGTATCCGCACTACGTCCACAACCTCGACAACCTGATGCGCTATGGCGGCTGCAACCCGGCCATCCACGTCCAGGCCGATGTCCGCCGCACCCGGCTGATTGGCACGACCCATGTCTACGAAGGCGGCTGCATGCTGGTACGCTCCCGCGACGATATCTACCAGATGAAGGATCTGAAAGGTAAGAAGATCGGCCTTACAAAGAGCCTGAACGTCATCAAGAACGACTGGTGGCGCATCCAGGAAGAGCAGGGCATCGAGCTGATGCTGATGATGAATAATATGACCCGCGACGATGTGGAGATCGTGGATTTCCCCTACCCGGATGACTGGTACGATAACCCCGCCATGCTTGCCCCAATGGAGAACCCTTCTGAGCTTTGGCTCAAGCGCGACCATAAGCACGACCTGGCCTTCCGCCCGTTAGAGACCTCGCTACTCGATGGCACTGTCGATGCCATCTACACCCAGAGCAAGGTCTTCCAGCATATCCAGGAGGCCACAGGTAAGATGAAGGTCATCGAGAACCTGGCCAATTATCCGGACTGGACCCTGCAAGGGGCCAACGTCCCGGCCACCTGCACGGTCAGCGATGTAGCCTGCGAAGAGCACCCCGAGTTGGTCGTCACACTGCTGAAGGGCCTCATCAAGGTCGGGCGCTGGGCAAACGAGCACAAACACGCCGCCGCGGCGATCCTGGACAAGCAGACCTACTACCTGGATGTCGAGGACACCTACCAGGGCATCCAGAACGTCGACATGGTGCCCACCCTGTCGCCCTACAACCTGGAGGCCCTGCAGATCAACAAGGACTTTATGTTCAGCCACGGCTACATTGAGAATGACTTTGACGTGTTTGAGTGGGCTGCCCCGGAATTCCTCGAGAAGGCAGCCGCGGAGCTGCTCGAAGAAGAGTGGAAGAAGCGCAGTATGGCAAGGCTTCCCCAGGCGACAACGCTCGAAGAGGCCATGACGACGCGGCTCGGGTAACCGGGAGGAAGCCCACCAGAACAAAAGATTTTTTAGATGTGGTGTATGGGCAGAACCATCCATATACCACATCTGAGTGTATGTGAGTTGAAAGATTAAACAAGGAGATGAGCGAATGATCACTGAAACGAAATCTGCTACCCCGCTTGGCTTTGAGATACCCGAATCAAACAAAACAGCTCTGGGTCTTTATGTGATGCCCAAAGAAGCTTACGCCATGTGGAAAGAGAAACCCGAAGATGTCCACATCCTCGATGTTCGCACCTTTGAGGAATACACCTTCGTCGGTCATCTGGAAATGGCGAGGAACGTTCCCTTCATATTTCCCAGGTACGACCCCAAAGGTCCTTCCTTGCCCGGCAGACCGCCAGGCTGCTATGGGGAGCTAAATCCCGACTTTGTCTCATCAGTGAAAGATATATTCTCTCCCACCGACACGATCCTGGTGTACTGCACAACGGGCGGCCGTGGCGCCATGGCGGTCAATATGCTTGCAGAAGCCGGGTTTGTGAATGTCTACAACATCGTCAATGGCTTGGAAGGGGATAGGATTGATGACCCGGGAAGCGTCTATCACGGCAAGCATATGCGTAACGGCTGGAAGAACTCCGCGTTGCCCTGGGGGTATGGTTTCCATCCGGATCTGATGTGGGTTGACCCTGATCCAACCAACTAGGTTCTCACCCCGCCTACAAATGTTTGGCGGGGCGTCCTCCACCTGCGGAAATTCCACGGCAGCAATTATCAGTATGCCGCACAAGTATAAGGAGATAAACTCATGACGATTCAAGAGATTTCCACCCCTCATTCAAGCCACCAGGTGGTCGAAGAAAAATTGACCAGCCTGGGGCTTTATGTAACCGCCCGGGAAGCTTACGAAATGTGGAAGGCAGATCCTGAGCGGACCAAGGCGCTTGATGTGCGCACTTTCGAAGAGTACGTATTGATCGGCCATGCGGAGATGGCGGCGAATGTTCCCCTTGCCTTCCCCACCTACAATTGGGATGCCAACAAGGGAAATTATTCCGTGGTGGTCAATTCCGATTTCATCGCCCATGTTAAAGATCGTTTCAATCCGGATGATACGATCCTGGTCATGTGCCGGTCAGGTGGTCGCAGTGCAATGGCGGTCAATGCGCTTGCCAAGGCAGGTTTTACGAAAGTACACAACATCATCGATGGTTTTGAAGGCGATAAGGTGGATGACCCTGAAAGCATCTATCACGGAATGCGAATGCGGAACGGCTGGAAGAACTCCGTTCCATGGACTTACCATCTTGACCCCGAGCTGGTCTGGCTTCCTTCTGAAGGAGAGCTGGAAATACTCAGCAATACCCTGGATCTATGATCTCGATCTGGATCGGATGTGGCGCTTGCCAACGGTCCAATCGATCACTTTGGGAACAGCGCCATGAGCGGCTGGTTATGCTTTGTGACCAGCACGATCGCGCACCCCAGAGCGATTCCCATGGTTTATTGGATATATAGCCCGATCGGGTTTACAAAACGCTAGTCAAGTACAACCCGCACTTGCGCGGGCAGGAGGCTAAATATGGAACTAAATGAGTTTTTTCGGCCATCGCGGCGCGCAAGGTGTCGATACCCTCTCAGCAACCCCACATCAATCCCCCCAAACAATTCTTTAGTATCTATACGGTAATACCGTATTGCAGATATATTACCTGTACATAGAGGAAGCGGCACAGATTGTTATGACCAACCACAAAAGGTACAGGGTAATGTCAAACAAACTCAACCAAAAAACTGATCCAAATAAACCAATGGTCTATCAAATCAGGATCAAAGGCCATCTTGGACGTCAATGGACAGACTGGTTTGTGGGCCTGACCAAGTCAACCAAGCCTATCTGGTTTTGGCACATGAGTATAGCTGTTTCCTATTGCTGGAGATAGCCTTAATAGTATTATTCTTGCTGCCACTTTCGAGCAATTTCTAATTCGCCGTTATACTGGACTGCACGCCCAGTTGTTCAGAACGGATAACCGATAGTTAAATGTACAGGATAATCTAAATTAAGCCATCCTATTTTGTTTCACAGGCTCTGAAGTACAGGGCCGATGGGTGCACTGCACAGGCGAGTAGATAGTCAACACGAGGAAGCCCCTCGTGCCGTCAAGTGCGATCGGGACAGATATACCTTTTCTACGTAGGGCGACGTCATCGCTCGGAGCAGCGCGCTGTACCCGACGTCGAACTGCACTTCGGCTCCGACCTTCAGACCCAGACCACTGACGTCCAGAATCAAATGATCGCTGCTTGCCCCCAGGACATCCGCCTTTATCCTGGGCTTGATTGCCAAACCGTCAACGTCCTGCCTTCCGAGGGCGAGGATCGCTCTTTCCATATTTCCTTTGTCCTCGAATACGGGAACGCGACCGAATGCATCCTGGGCAATTTCGCCGTAGGGCCGCGAGGGCTTCGTCTTAAGTTCGACCACCTCGGCGACCAGCATGAAGGCGTCCGTATACAGGCCGGGAATCCGCTCTCGGGTTAGCGTGTCGCAACCCAACAGGATCGCCTCGCCGATGCGCAAGTGGTTGACGAGACCTACATCCGGCGTCGAAACGAACCACTGGTAGTTAGCCGAGTTCCCACCGGAGACGATCTCAAAGGGAATGCCATACTGCTGTTGAAGGTTTCCGGCAATTACAGAAAACTCCTGCATTTTTGCCTCGGTTGGCCTGACACCCCCAAAACAGGCCAGGTTCGTTCCTAACCCGATCAGTTTGACGCCTCGCAGACCCATCACTTCCGCCACCATTGGCTCGACATCGGAGGGCAGTATGCCTTCTCGCAGGTCGCCCAGTTCGATCATCAGAATGATCCGCTGGATCTTGCCGCGTTTGGCCGCCTGCCTGGCAAGAAGTCGGATAACGGAGATTTCGGTATTGAGGCTCACGTCGGCAAACTCGACCACTCGCTCGACCTCGCTGGGCATAGGGGAGCGTATGAGGATGAATTGCGCGTCTAACCCGGCCTCTCGCATCTTTTGGATGTTGGCGATGCGTGAATCACCGAAGGAACGAATGCCACTGTTGAGCAAAGCGCTCGCAATCCTGGGGGAGCCACAGACTCCTTTTGTGACGGCGGTGATGCAGATCCCCTTGGAGCCGTATAGCGCTGTCAGCTTGCGGGCGTTATGTGCCAGTTTGTCAAGTTCTATCTCTATCCGAGGTGCTGGCATCTCATTCTTAAGTCCTCAAATTGAGTCTCTTGATAGCGCTCTGAATGACCTCATCCAGCAGATCCTTGCCGTCCTTTCCTTCCGCGCGAGCCATGAAGCCAATATAGCTGTGAGGTTTTTCCTTGGGCGTGCACATCAGCCCCGCGAACGTGTTCCCCTC
>CBFDCK010000057.1:0-17718 GCA_965603285.1 uncultured bacterium | reverse complement strand
TGAAATCTGGGTTTATTCCAAATGATCCTTGATCGCATTGGCAAGGTCCAGCGTAATACCCTGCACCGCGCCGAGTTCAGCAATAGTCGCTTTTTTTGTTTTTTCAATTGATCCAAAGTGGTTCAGCAGGGCTTTCCTTTTCGCAGGTCCGATACCCGGGATTGCTTCTAACCGCGAGGCTAAACCCTCCTTTGTTCGTCTTTTGCGATGGGAGCTAATCGCGAAGCGATGGGCCTCATCCCGCACACGCTGCAGCAAATATAATTCTTGAGATTTGCGCGGCAGCAGGATTGGCTTGGGCTTTCCGGGCATGAATATCTCTTCGTTCTGCTTAGCAAGACCCACTGCCGGCACAATTGCGGATAGATCAAAGCGCTCCAACACTTCTACTGCCCGTCCCAACTGTCCTTTGCCACCGTCAACGATCAGCAAATCTGGCAGGAGCGCGAAGGCAAGGTCGGGTTTATTGCCTGGTTCCACCTCCATCTCTTTGGCTGCCAACCAACGGTTGAACCGCCGGGTGAGGACTTCCTCCATGCTGGCGAAATCGTCGGGACCTACCACGCTGCGGATGTTAAATCGCCTGTACAGATTCTTTTTAGGCACGCCACCCTCAAAAACCACCATGCTCCCCACAGCGGCTGTGCCCTGGGTATTGGATATATCGTAGCATTCGATACGGTTCAGGGGTTCTGACAGCGCCAGCGCCTCTTGTAGCTCTGAAAGCGCCTGCTCTTGCCGGTGCCGGTCCGCCTGCCAGCGCGCTTGCAGCGAATTCAGGGTCTCCACAGCATTCTCCTCCGCCATCAACACCAAATCACGCTTCTTACCGCGGCGAGGTACCAGGATTTCAATTTTTTGGCCTGCATGTTTTTGCCTGAGCCACTGGCGGATGATCTTAGCTTCTTCTACTTCGTGAGGTAATAAGACCTGGGAGGGCACCTTGGGCGCCTTATCATAAAACTGCTTCATAAATTCCGCCATTACATCGGAATCGGAGGTCTCCAAGGCACCTTCCAGCAAAAAGTAATCGCGCCCGATCAGCTTGCCGCCGCGGATGAAAAACACCTGCACACAGGCGTCTCCATTCGATCGAGCCAGAGCGAGCACATCCGAATCGATATATTCACTCGATACAACTTTTTGACGTTCCACGATCGTCTCAATTGCAGTGATCTGGTCCCGCAGGGCAGCTGCTCGCTCGAAGCGCAATCCCTCAGCAGCATTCTCCATCTCCAAACGCATACGCGCAACAATTTTTTCGGTGCGTCCATCAAGGAAACTGCACAAATCATCGATCATCTGACGATATTGATCATACGCAATCGCCCCAATGCAAGGCGCGCGGCACAACTTAATATCGTGGTACAGACAGGCACGCCTGTCCTCCCCGGTTATCTCTCGATCACAGGTTAGATACGGAAAAATCCGCCGCAGTACTCCCATGGTCTGGTGAACAGCCCACACGCTTGTATATGGACCGAAGTAGCGCGATCCATCCAGCACCATCCTGCGAGTGACGGTCACTTTGGGAAACCGATCCGCCCAATGTACCTTGATATAAGGATAGGTTTTATCATCCTTCAAGCGTACATTAAACTGCGGGCGATGCTTCTTGATCAGGTTGTTTTCAAGGATCAGGGCTTCTAACTCGGAATCCACGATGATCCACTCAATGTCGGATATCCGCCGCACCATCTGGCTGGTTTTTGATCCACACTTGACGCTAGCGTGGTAATAAGAACGCACCCGGCTACGAAGGTTGATAGCTTTACCCACGTAAATCACATCCCCCCTATCATCTTTCATCATATAGCAGCCCGGCTTGGGGGGCAGGTTGTCAAGTATGCCCTGAATATTTTCCGAGATTTCCATTATTCGATCATTTTAACATGAGATAAATAGAAGAGGAACTTTCCAGTTATAATTGAGTAATCATGGATAAACCAAATGAAATCGTTGTAGGAGATCTTTTACGGCAGCAAGGTCTGCGCTTAGCAGTGGCCGAATCATGCACCGGTGGATTGATTGGGCATCGCATCACAAATGTCCCCGGGTCGTCCACTTATTACATGGGCAGCGTCACAGCTTATGCCTACGAAGCCAAGGTACGTTTGTTAGGAGTGCGCTGGGAAACATTGGAAAAATTCGGCGCCGTGAGTAAGGAAACCGTGCTAGAAATGGCGAAAGGTGTCCGCCATGCTTTGGCTGCCGATATTGGATTGGCAGTCAGCGGGATTGCCGGTCCCGGCGGCGGCACACCCGAAAAACCGGTCGGTCTAGTATGGATTGGGCTAAGCACACCCAGCGCGGACAAGACCTGGCAACACATTTGGGAAGGGGACCGGCTGAAGGTTAAGGAGCTGTCCGCTGAAGAGGCACTGAAATTGTTGGCAGACTATATGCGGGACGAGCAATCCAAAACAAATCCCAAACATACTAATTAGTAAATATCCAAATGATACTAATTGGTGTAACAGCTCAATTCGATATCGAGGGGGATGTCTTCCCAATAAGCTTCACACTAAAAGGGGTGCAGTACTCCATAGACGCTGTTGGACGAAAGTGGCAGGACGAGAAAGGAAACCACTTCCTGGTCATGGTGCCCAGTGAAAGGGTGTATGAGCTCCTTTTTGTGCCTAAGGAGATGTGCTGGTACCAGATCCCGTACGGCATCCAAAAACGAACTACCCCAGCTTAGCTCGCTCTTCCTGTGCCACAATTGGTTCCAGCTTGCGGAATAAGGGCGCTGGTTTTTGCATAGATTGCCCGGCTGGAAGGCGACCCGGCTCCCACTTACCACTCGCACCAGCGGAGTTATAACCCAAAACGGTATGTTTGCCCAGCGAATCCTCAACAGTGTCAACATACTGCTCGCCAAACAAGGGCTGCTTGTACCCCAAATAGAGATTCAACCGCTCGCTCGTAAACGGTAAGAACGGAGATAATTGAACCTTGAGCCAATCAATTGCCTGTAAAGCCGTGAAAATGGTTTTAGCCGCATCCTCCTTGTCACTTTTGATCTCAAACCAGGGCGCTGATGTATCGAGGTATTTGTTGACCTCCGACGCCAGACGAACCGCTTCATTCAAAGCAGGACGCAGGCGCACCGCATCTATTTGCTCGCCAACACTCTCGAACCCCGCTGCGACCGATTCCAATATCGCTTTGTCATCCGGGCGCAGTTCCCCCGGTTCCGGCACACAACCATCCCAGTGTTTATAAGCAAATGAAAGCACGCGATTGACAAGATTGCCCCAGGTCGCAACTAACACATCATTATTGCGCCGCACGAAATCATCCCAATCCCAGTCAGTATCCTTAGTCTCAGGCATATTAACAGTCAAGTAGTATCGCAGTGGATCCGGGTCATATCGAGACAGAAAATCCAGACCCCATACGGCCCAGTTTCTACTTCCCGATATTTTTTGCCCTTCCAGGTTCATAAACTCGTTGGCAGGTATATCATACGGCAAGGTCAGTTTTACCCCATCTTCATTGCTGTAGATCTTCCCGAACCATTCTCCAACTCCGATCAAATATGCCGGCCAGATCACCGCATGGAAAGGGATATTATCCTTGCCGATGAAGTAATACCCCTTTGCATCAGGCTTTGTCCACCATTTTTCCCAGGCTTCAGGCTGTCCACCCAGTTTCGCCCACTCGATTGCGGCTGATATATACCCGATTACCGCTTCAAACCACACGTAAAGGCATTTACCGTCCCAACCCTCGACCGGCACAGGAATCCCCCAATCCAAATCGCGGGTGATCGCCCGTCCATGCAAACCCTTAGCCAGTATTTGACCCAAGGACTGACGCAGCACATTGGAGCGCCAATAACTTTCACGCTGGCGCAAGAAGTCCACAATCGATGGTTCCAATGCGCCCAGGTCAACGTAAAAATGTTCAGTCTCGCGCAGCTCCGGAATGGAACCATCAGTCTTTGAACGCGGATCGATCAATTGAGTCGCATCGAGCAAATTTCCACAATTATCACATTGATCCCCTCGAGCCTCTGGGTAACCGCAGAAATAACAAGTCCCTTCAACATACCGATCGGGCAAGAATCTACTTTGAGCTGGCGCATACCACTGCTTCTGCTTCTCTGCGTATAGATAGCCGTTCTTCTGTAGAGCTAAAAAAATCGCCTGGGAGACCTCAAAATGATTTTGTGTGTGCGTGCTCGTAAACAAGTCATACGCCAGACCAAGTTTTTGAAACAACTCAATAAACCCGTTGTGGAATTTTTGGTAAACCTGCACGGGTGTAGACCCCTCAGCTTCCGCTCGTACAGTCACCGGCGTGCCGTGAGCGTCTGTGCCGGAGACCATAGTGACTTGATCCCCTAAGAGGCGATGATAGCGCGTAAAAATATCAGCCGGCAAGTGCGAACCGGTGATGTTGCCGACGTGAATACGCGAGTTGGCATAAGGCCAGGCTACAGCAACGAGAATATTTTCAGACATTTACTCCCTCCATGGTGATCTCAACTCAACAACGAAAAGACTATCCCGGTTTGTACTGCTAAAAACAAATTTATCCACCTTTCAAGAGGGATTTTAGAACACTCAGGCGAGGATCACCGGCGGGCTCTTCATGACTGCACGGCTCGACATTACGATTTCCACCACAGACCGGGCATAATCCTTTACAATCTGGACTACAAAGCGGGTTGATCGGAACTGTGAGCAGCATTTCTTCCCTTACAAGAGGCTGCAGGTCTATCACACCATCCTCTGGGACGACTTGCCCTGATTCGATCCCCGAATCCTGCTTAAAGGTGTACACTTCCGCAAAGTTGATCTCCAGAGGTTGTGAAAGGCTCTCCAAACAACGTGCACACTCGGCGGTAATCTGTGCCCCAAGCTCGACTTGCAGTAATAATCCATTCGTGACGCGGGTAACCCACGCAATTCCTGACAGGTTGTACAAGTCTAAATCCGGCGGGAGATGGACGTGTGGGTATTCAATTAAATAATCCCGTTTGTACCCAACCGTTTGATGAATTACAGACCCGACATTCAGTCGTAGAATATTTTGCGAGTTATTCATAGGAATTTCATCACCCTCTGGTAAACTCCACCCAATAATTACATCCCAAATTGGAGTCTGTTACCGGTCTATTTTACAATAGAATCTAAAAAGTGGGTGCGATTATATCATGCGGACTTGGGCCACCTTTACATCAGTTAATAATGAGCAATATAGCGCCAAATCGTTTCTGTTAAAATATGTTTTTGGAAAGAGGTTATTATTGGATGAAGCTATGTCAAAACTCCTTATTGCTAGTAACAACCAGGGGAAATTGATAGAGATCAAAGCGCTGTTGGGTGATATGGGTGTTGAATTATTAACCCCCATACAATTGCACATCAAAATTGAAGTCGACGAGGTTGGCAAGACCTACGCTGAAAATGCGGCTTTGAAAGGGCTCGCTTTTGCACAAGTCAGTGGTTTACTGACTCTCGCCGATGACACAGGTTTGGAAGTAGATGCACTTAATGGACTGCCCGGTACTCGTTCGGCACGCTTTGCTCCCCAATCGGACGCCACAGATGCAGACCGGCGCGCTTATTTGTTAGTCCGATTAATAGGAATGCCAAGACCGTGGCTGGCTCGATTCAGGTGTACCGTCGCGGTCGTGACGCCATCGGGAAATGCACACTTCGCAGAAGGTGTATGCGAAGGTGAAATCACTCCCCAAGAGCGCGGCCGTCATGGATTCGGTTACGATCCGATTTTCATGATATCCGGATTAAATCGTACAATGGCTGAATTAAGTATGGGCGAAAAGAACCGCCTCAGCCACCGGGCGCGTGCTATCAGGGCAGCCCGTCCTGTTCTCGAGGATATGCTGACAAGCGAGCGATTTAAAAAATAACACCTCATATCTTGAGGCGAGTATCAAACCATTAGAACAGGATAGACAAAAATACGGTAAAATTGCCCCCGATCCGTTATGCCAATTGCCGCTGATATCTATTATCATCTTTACTCTAAAAACCACAAAGCCACCAAACCTCCCATTGTGCTAATCCACGGCGCCGGTGGAACGCACCTATTCTGGCCGCCTGCTATCCGTCGATTAAACGGCTACCAGGTTTACGCCCTGGATTTACCCGGGCACGGTAAATCATATGGGCGAGGTCTTCAATCCATTTCCGCTTACTCTGCAGTTGTCCTCAAATGGATGGCAGCTATAAGGATTCACAGGGCGGTTTTTATCGGTCACTCAATGGGCAGCGCAATTTCTCTTTTATTGGCGTTGGAACATCCCAAGCAAGCCTCAGCTCTCGCTCTTTTTGGCGGCGGCGCCCGGCTGCAAGTCTCGCAGATTCTCCTGGACAGCACCTCAAACCCAACAACTTTCAACAATGCTGTCGAAAAGATCGTCCAGTGGTCTTTCAGTCCAAATTCCTCAGAACGACTAAAGGAACTGGCTTCTCAGCGAATGGCTAAGACACGACCCAGTGTGCTTCATGGGGATTTTCTGGCTTGCAACGAGTTTAATGAATCCGGACGGATTGCCAATATCAACCAACCCACTCTAGTATTGTGCGGCTTGGAGGATAAAATGACACCGCCTCATTATTCCAAATTGCTCGCCAACAATATCGCAAATGCGCATCTGGAAATCGTTCCCGATGCTGGGCACATGGTCATGCTCGAACAGCCCCAATTGACGGCAAGGGCAATAGAAGAATTCCTCTCAAGCATTGAATACTGATTTTCCGCTCAGCCATCTGACATTAGAATACGTCCCATTGGGGCTATCCAAAAAGTTGCGGAGCGCCTTAAGCTGTGTCTTGCGACTTGTCTAACGCCGTGTCTTGCCTAGACTTGCTCATTTCCCGTTGTAGTTGTATAATCTTTGCCATGGGCGGATAGCTCAGCTGGTGAGAGCGCTGCGTTGACATCGCAGAGGTCGTAGGTTCGAGTCCTATTCCGCCCACAGAATTGGACCCATCCCGAACCGCATTTGGTAACGGTCGAGCGGTTCTTTCTATGTACTTTCAGCAACGCGACAACCCCGCAGAACTGCAGGTCAATTGGTGAAAAAACGACCGGAACAACCGAAACACTCTCCCTTTATTCAAACCAAACTGCACCGCCCGCCGGTGCCGAAATATAACGTCGACCGGACACACTTTCTTGAACGGTTCGAACCACACCATCAACGACCTCTCACCTTAACCACAGACCCAGCGGGTTATGGCAAGTCCATCCTGATCAGCAGATGGCTGGAGACAAACGACTGCCCCAGCGCCTGGCTTTCCCTGGTTGACATCCTGGAAGGCGAGATGCCAGCCAGCGGCGGCGCAAGCTCGCTTTTCGTCGACATGATTAACCATCCTGCAACCCCTGTCTCGGTTGCAGGCGTGCTTCACCGCACCCGCCGCAGGGCTTGCAGTCGCAAGCGCCAGCGGGGGATGGGGTAAGGAGGGATGCCAATGGAATAGAGTTAAATATGATTTAAACCAAAACACGCATACCAATCTACAATTTGATTTAAAGTGTATAAATATTTAGTTTTTTAAAAGGAGATTTAAAATGTGTTGCTTTTTTACGGCTCTATTGTTTGTCGGACCCAGGCTAGCCATATTGGTCTGGTATTTATTTACCCCGGTTTACGTTAATTCCGCTTTTGACAGCTTCATTTGGGGCTTTCTGGGCTTTCTCTTCCTGCCCTGGACGACCCTGATGTATATCGCTATTTACCCGGGCGGCATCATCGGCTTCGATTGGATTTTGCTCGGTTTGGGTATATTCGCTGATATGGCGCATTACTTTGGTATTTACCGGAACAAGGAGAGCGTTCCTTACGGAGAACAGATTCCTTAGAAACCCTCCAATTTGACCAGGACCTCGATGGTTTCCAGCGAGCCGTGTTCCAGGGATCGCATTTGGAGCCAAAAAAGCCAATTTTTACGGGCGCCAGGACATCCATCAGGGTCTCACACTCTTTTACCGTACCCGTAAAACGGAAAGCTGATTAGTTATAGTCTAGCTTGCCTTGGATCGCGCCGGTACCATCTCCGGAATCCGGAACGAATATAACAAATATGGAGAATCCAATGTCTGAAATCATAACAGTCATAGCCCAATTATCTGTGATGACTTTTATCATCACAAGCATGCTTGCCATGGGCTTGAGCCTGACGATCAAGCAGATCATGGACCCACTGCACGATACGAAAGTGGTGCTCCTGGCTCTGCTGGCCAACTTTGTGCTGGTGCCCGCCCTGGCTTATCTAATAACGGTGGTGATACCCCTGGATGGCGATTTGGCTACCGGGTTGATCATCGTTGGCGCTGCCGCCGGAGCGCCTTTCCTGCCAAAACTGGTGCAGTTGGCAAAGGGCAGCGCCGCCTTCTCGGTCGGTTTGATGACGTTGCTAATGGTGGTGACAGTGATCTACCTGCCCATTGTTTTACCCATTCTGTTACCGGGCGCCTCGGTCAGCCCCTGGGACATCGCTAAATCCTTGATTGTATCGATGCTGCTCCCATTGGGCATCGGTCTGTTCGCCAAGGCACGCTATGAAGAGACCGCCGCACACCTGCAGCCTATTATGTCGCATGTCTCCAGCGTCGCCATCGTGCTGATGCTGGTCGCGATCCTGGTGCTGGAGTTCAGCACTATCATCGCCACCATCGGCACGGGCGGCATCCTGGCTGCCCTGATTTTCCTGGCGGGCGCGCTGCTTATCGGCTTGCTGCTGGGCGGCAAAGACACAAGCATGCGCTCGGTGATGGGTCTGGGCACAGGTCAGCGCAACCTGGCGGCAGCCATGCTGGTGGCGGGGGGGAGCTTTTCCGATAAACCCAATGTGCTGGTGATGGTCATGCTGGTTGCAATTTTCGGTTTGATCATGCTGGGTGTTGTTGCGGGCGAAATGGGCAAGCGCGCCCAGACCCCGGCTGATGGGGAAGGTGCAAAGGCATCCGACGATCAGGGTGCATCAGCGCAGTAAGAGTGGGTTTTGTTTAAATATTTAATATGTTGAATAAAAGGAGAATAACTACCTGACACTATCACTATTGGCATCTCCGAGCAAAGCGTGGCAGTCTAAGAGGTTAAGCGGAAATCCCCGGGCGTGGGAGCCCGGGAAGCCGGCAGTACAGAACACTGCTTAATGAGGAGATTTTGACCAGCAACGATCTGTGATTAGAGGCAATAAACTGCCAGGAACGCTTTCAAGCGCAGGGTGGAATTCAGCGGAAAAAAAAGGAGGCTAGGACATGACCGCAGTGACAAATAAAGATAAGGGAAATCAGGGCGGAATTGGTCGCTTCCTGCCGATTGTCGAGTGGCTGCCCAATTATGACCGCTCCTGGCTTAAGAGCGACATCATCGCCGGTTTATCGGTTTGGGCACTGATGGTGCCCACCTCCCTGGGTTATGCCACCATAAGCGGGGTACCGGTGCAGTATGGTCTCTACGCAGCGGCGGTGGGTTTGATCGCCTTCGCGCTGTTCACAACCTCGAAACAGGTGACCCAGGGACCCAGTTCATCCACGGCTGCCGTCTTGGGCGCAGCCGTGCTGGCTGTCGCCTCGGCGGGTTCGGATGAGGCTGTCGCAGTGGCAGCCGCGATTGTGCTGGTAGCCGGACTCTTATACATCATAATGTACCTCCTAAAAATGGGCTGGATCTCCGAATTCCTGTCAGCCAGCGTGTTGACGGGGTTCACATTTGGTGTAGCCATCAATGTTGCCGCCGGTGAGCTGTTCAAAATCACCGGAACGGAGAAAGCCGGCGATAACACCTGGGGTAAGTTGTGGACCTGGATAACCAGCCTGCCGGAGACCAGCATACCCACTTTGGTTGTGGGAATTCTGGCGCTTGTCCTGGTATTTGGGATAAAGTTTTTTGCGCCAAAAGTCCCGGGCGCGCTGGTGGCGGTCGTGCTGGGGATTGGTGCGACGGCCCTGTTCGGTTTGGGTGATCTGGGTGTTGCACTGATCGGTGAAGTGCCGCGCGGGCTGCCAAGTTTCACACTGCCCGACCTGGGATTGATCCTGGACAACCTGGCGATGATCGTGGGAGCGGCGGTCGGATTACTGTTGATCGGATTTTCTGTGACCACAGCGGCAGTGCGTGAATATGCTAACAAACACAATTACCGTATCAATATCAACCAGGAACTGCTGGCTCAGGGTATGTCCAACGTCTCTTCAGCCTTATTTCAGGGCGTATTTGACAACGGCAGCCTGTCCAAGAGCCCGGTTAACGATGAGGCCGGGGCAAGGTCACAAATCTCCAACCTGGCACAAGCCGCCTTCATTATCCTGACTTTGATGTTTCTTGCACCAATGTTCTCGTACCTCCCCGAGGCCGTTTTGGGAGCCGTAATCATCGATGCGGTCGTTATGGGGATGATGGATATCCCCGAAATGAAGCGTATCTATAAAGTCAAGCCGTTTGAATTCCTGGCTGCGATGGCTGCTCTTCTGGGTGTAATGACCTTTGGCATTTTACAGGGCGTTGTTATCGGTGTGGCGCTGTCCATCGTCTGGCTTGTGGCGGTATCGGCACTGCCCTACATCCCCGAACTGGGCCGAAAACCCGGCACGCACGCTTTCTTCGATCTGCAGCAGCATCCTGACGGTCAGACCTTTCCGGGTTTGAGTATCGTGCGCTTCGATGACGGGCTCTTTTTTGTCAACGCCGACGCTTTGGGCGACCGCTTACGGGATGTGCGCATCCATGCAGATCCACCGTTGAATGGAGTCATACTAAGCTTGGAAGGCGTCAACTTTATCGATACTGAAGGCGCCGATTCGATAAAAAAGATCGCACAGGCTGGCAAAGACCTGAACATCGACCTGCACCTGGCACGCGTAAAACCGCAGGTGTTGGAAGTTTTAGATCGAGATGGCGTTACCGATTTTATCGGTACCGAACACATTCATGATGATATTGCTTCCGCAGTTGAACTGCATTTAAGCAGATATCCTGAGGATGCACAGGATGGTTCTGATCCAGAGCAGACGCCGGATAAATAGACGTTATGAAGTCCGGCCGGATTGTCGCAGAAACCGGCGTTTAATAACCCTATCACTGGGATTGTCGTTCAATAAATATCAATTCCCATCATAATCATAGTATTTCAAATAAAAGGAGAAAAAATGACTGAAAATCAAGACCCCCAAGAGAATAGTACCCCAGCAGCAGAGAGTCAGGCATCTGCCTCTCAAGCGGCTGAACCGCAAGACACCAGCAGCCACACCGGTCGTAAGTTCGCGATTGGGACCCTTATTTTGTTAGGACTGGTCCTGCTGGCAGTTGGCAACCTGGCATTCTGGGCGCGCTTTACGCTGCTCAACACGAATGGTTGGGTTGCCGCGGTGGGTCCGCTCAGCAAAGACCCGACCGTTTCAAGCATCCTCAGCCAGTATGTGGTAGGAGGACTCTTCGCCGAGGTAGACGTCGAGCAGTCGTTGGGAGAAGCGCTGCCGCCAGAACTGCAGATATTCAGCGCCCCACTGGCAATAGGAGCTCAGCAGTTGGCGGACGATACGGTCACTAAGCTGATCCAGAGTGATGCTTTCAACACCGTATGGGTGGGCGTGAACCGGGCCGGTCACACGGCGATCATGGCAGTGCTGAAAGGTGAAGGCGACCGCCTGTACGTGCAGGACGGGCAGCTCACGCTCGATCTGAGCGACGTATACAATTTCGTCGAAAACAAGTTTGGTATCACAGACCTGGATCTCGTCCCCGCCGCGAGTGGAGGAAAACTGGTGCTCTTAGAGAGCCAGCAGGTCGCCTACATGCAGGAGATCGTTTCCAACCTGAACACATTTGGGCTGCTGCTGCCTCTGCTGGGCATCCTGGCTTTTGTAGTCGCCTGGTTTGTGTCCCTGTGGCGCAGGGAGACTCTGATCTGGATCGGGATCGTTTTAGCCCTGACGATGCTGGTCTCAGTAATAGTCTTCTCCCTCGTGCGATCCAATATCCTGATCAGCGTGGCCGATCCCATGCTGCGAGATCTGGGACGCCAGATTTTTTATGTAGTCACCCACGGATTGTTCGTCCAGACCGTGTTTCTGATGATCGTTGGCATTCTGCTTGCGATCGGAGCCTGGCAATCTGCCCCCGATTCGGCGATGATGAAATGGGAAGCCTCTCTGAAGGAAAAGAGGGCTTCCAAGAAGGCGTCTGAAGGTACCTCAGTCTAATTCTGGTATTCGCCTGCCTGGTTATACCTGGACGATAATAAAAAATGACCTGCGCGAATTTCCGACCTGCTGAATGAACTTCATCGCCGCCCCCAATGGAGAATGCCCCTGGTGATCGCTTCCCGGGGGGATCCTCCGCTCAATCTCGACAAACTGTGAGGTCGCAGTCATCTGACCGAGATACGTCATAAGGATCTATGCTTTTCTCTTAAGGAGACGTCGACTTTCATGAATGACGTGAAGGGGGTACGAATGGATCAGACTGAGGTACGTTTCGTTGATAGGTGTTTGATCAATACCTTTTCTTATAATATTTGGCTATGTTCGTTGATACCGATAAATTAAAAGTGGCAGGTGGCTAGATACTTGTATAGACAAAAAAGGGGTAGCTGACAAATTTCCATTTAGCTACCCCATTTGGGTGTTCACTTCAAAAAATCAATCTTTGAATATTATCTCCGGGTGGACGCCTCCAGGAACACTCACATCAACGCCAATTGTAGACGCGTATAGAATTTCAGGTTTAATCAGTTCGGCGATCTCCGCGCCAGCAAATCCACTTAGTAAAAGATCAAGACCAGCTTCGTGTACTGTTATGCTGGGAAGTTTACCCCCATCCGTATAAAGAACGATTTCTCCTTGATTCCAGCCTGCGACAACATTGTCCACCACAGCCGCATTCGCCATATCAACAACTATTTGTGCTGTTTCTCTCATCATTTTATCTGCTTCGGGTTCAAGAATGAGATCAATTCCCTCTACGGCGACTGAATTATCCTCGGCGATATCAACCTGGACAGGTGCTTCCATCACCAGCGTAAGAGGTGTACTAACTTCCTTTTCTTGATCCGTTGTCCGTATGTCAACCTGGACGATGGATGTATCGATCCATTTTGTCAGCATTTTTTCGCCACTGGGGGGAATATAATAATATGTATTTTCGATCAAAACGTCGTTTACTTTATCAAGCGCGTTGTCTTGCTCATCTTCAGTCCAAGTACTACTGAGAAGCTGCTGAACCTGCTGTTCAACAATACTATCGAGTGTCATTGCTCCGCTTCCATAGATTAACCGGAGATGTACAAGTATGCCCTCAAACTCCAAGGCACTTTCTGCAATCTCATTAAGAATTTCAGGACCCAATAATTGGGATAACTCTTCATGAGTATACCCACCGGCTTGCATCGTTCCTGATTCCGGATTAAATACGATATCTAAATGGAGCTTGTTCTCAGGATCAGGCTCGTCACCGCTTCCTGCAAAACCTTGGGCGGGTACAACAAAAGCAACGATTAAGACTGCTACCAACGTAACTATCCAAAATTTCCTACCCATTGTTATCTCCTTTTTGAATGTTTGTATTATCGCTTTGGAATTCGATATTTACCTTAAACCCGAAAGGAAAGTTATCAATAAACCTTCCGACAAGGTAAAGGTTTTCTCTTACAGTAGGGTAAACAGTTTCAACTTGAGTAAGAAGGTTTTGCTCACCTTCCTGGGCATTTAAATTAAACACTAGGTTCACAATAACCTTAAAAAGTCGATCCAATTCTTCCTGAGTGTAAATTACATCAAACAGTTTTCTGTTTTCATCAGTTGAAATGGACGTCACACCCCTTTTAACTTCAATAGTTAGTTGTTCTTCAGCCTGGAACATTTTCATCAACGAGTGAAGACTATCCCCCTCCGACGCCCTCAGTGTGGGCACTGGTAGAACGATCTGTTCAACAAATTCGGTGTACACAAGTATAGATAATGAAGCCACTACAAGAACAAACAGTATAAAAAAAACTACTACATGCTTCATTTACACCTCCATTGTGTTATCTTGTGACAATCATGGAAATCGACCGATAATAATTACGAATGGTAAACTGAATTTGTACTAAAAAAGAAACCTCCTTTTCGGTTAGCAAACAAACTGTTAAAAACATATTATAAGATTTTTGAAAAAAATTGAATAATTCAACACAATACATTATATGTTAAAAACAAAGAATTGTGAAGTATTGGTTTCGTTCTTTCAAAAAATATTGATCAAATTCTTCTTTAAAGAGGTGATTTATAGGTCGAGTGAAGAAAAAAAGATACCTATATACCCGTTGTTACCTTAACACGAATGTTGTAAATTCTGGCGTGGTTTTGCCTAACCCGGCATACAGCACAACACCAAAAATTTGTTAAAGGTCCAAAAATGGGAATAAATTTTCGAGTCCCGCAGTGGTCTACTACAAAAAAATAAATGGCGCTCTGTCAATTGTGAATGTTGTGTTTGTCGTTCAGAACGACTGCGAAGAGTCGAAGTGAGTTACGAGGAGCGGCATCCGGTATTCAAAGAACGAATGCTTGCATATTTGCTCGCTTCACTCGCAAAATGCATGGCAATGACACTGGGCAGTAAAGAGCACTGCTTGGGAGAACGGATGAGGCATCCGGCATTCAAAGAACGAATGCTTGGCATACTTCGTACGCTTGGCGAAAGCTTCGCTTTCGCAACTGTGAATGGTTGATTCGTCGCTGCGCTCCCTCGCAGACAACAAGTAGTGACAACCTGTAATAATGTCGGGCAGCTAAAAAAAAGTAGCCGTTCACAGTTTATGATGGGCGGTTTTCGCGTTTTATCGATTTCGAATTTAACTTAAGTTGGGAACTGGTAAGATTTCACGACGTCATCACGTCTATGTTTTTAGGCAATTCGATTTATAATCATACAAGAGGAGATTAAAAAAGAGGTCAATGATGCGTAAAACCAAGTTCTTTCCAATATTGTTATCAGGAGTATTCGTGCTGGCAGCCTGTGCCCAGGCGGCAACCCCTGCAATCCCACCAACATCGCTACCTGCAGAAGCGACTGAGGCACCAGCACCTACAAAAACAGTGGAAGCAGCCCAGCCAACCGAACCGGAGGCATCCACTCCGACAGAAGCTGTGGAAGCGACCCTTCCATCCGGAGAAGCAACCTCAACAGACGCTCCTAGTTACGCGGCAGATGTGCAGCCAATATTCGCGCAGTACTGCTTCGCGTGCCACAGCGGTGAGGGCGCTACAAAAGGCGTGCGCCTGGACGGTTATGAGTATGTCCTCGCAAGTGGTGCCTCCCATCCTGTCATCATTCCCAGCGACCCATCGGGGAGCGAGCTGCTCAAACTAATCACGGGTGATTCTGTCCCCCGTATGCCCCTAAACGGGCCTCCATTTTTAACCGACCAAGAAATACAAATCATCACATCCTGGATTGCGGCAGGCGCACCAGATAATTAGCGTTCAAACCTACCTCATGCGGGTTTAAACCCCGTGTGAGGTTTACTTTTTAAATTTATGACGGTATTGCCATCTTAGCAAACTATGGGATTTTGGGTTCTAAACCACATAAGTACCTTGCTCTGGGACACCTGGGGGAAAACTGATGCAAGCCAATGTACGTTATTTCACCTATAAACTCAGTGTTCTACCCCCGAATTAACCTTTTTCAACCAGAATCTTAACCATTATATTCCCGAAAAAGTGATATTATGCCCAAGAAAGGTGATTCTATACGTCTGGTTTTACTTCACAGGTGAAGATGTGAGATTAAGGAAGGAGACAAATGAATAACAAGATTGTTCTGCTTGTACCATTCCTGCTCGTGCTGGCGCTTCTGACCGCATGCGGAGGCGCTGAGACTTACACACCAGAATCCGCTTCACCCAGTGAAGCGCCTACCACTTCACCAGAACCTACCAAGAAGCCAACAGCCAAGCCACAAGAAACGGTTGAAACAAATCAAGTATCCATCGACGAGATCCAGAACATCGAATGGGGTTGGTCGAGTTTAGTCGAAACGCAGCCGACCAATCAATCCGTCGAACCGGATCCCCAAAACTACACCCTGGTCTTGTGGGAGGATGATTCATACGACTTCAAAGCCGACTGCAACGTCGGGGGCGGTGCCTACCAGGTGGATGGCAGCGATATCACGCTTCAACCAGGTGTAACTACGTTAGCAGAATGCGGGCCTGATTCACTTTACAACCAGTACTTAAAACTGCTCGATCGGGTTGAATCCTTCGAGGTACGCGCGGATATTCTGATTCTCAATTTGCAAAATGATGTCGGTGAGATGCAGTTCGAAAACGGCGGTGTGGCAGAAAAACCAGAAGCACCCGAAACCTGTAATACGGGTATCGACCCAGTCAGTGTTACCGTGAATATCGTTGGACTGCCTTACGCCTACCAACCCAGTTGTATCCCTGGGACCCCATACGAGGATGACGAAACGCCGGCACCAACAGGAT
Organism: uncultured bacterium; assembly: GCA_965603285.1. Classification (GTDB taxonomy): domain Bacteria; phylum Chloroflexota; class Anaerolineae; order Anaerolineales; family UBA4823; genus JAUWPO01. The sequence goes on along the minus strand of CBFDCK010000057.1, from coordinate 1,255 downwards.
TGCCGGATCACATCCAGGTTAACTTCAGCCAGGTCGACGAGGAAGAGCAAATCAGCGAAGCGATCATCTACATCATCCCCGTGGCGGACTACAAGCAGCTATGGGAAGAAGCCGGCGACGAGACCGTCTCGACAAGTATCGAGTCCCTGCAAGACTTGCTGCGGGAGAAACTCGAACCCGTGCCGACCTCGGACATCCCTATCCTGCCAATGGAGCAAGTGACAGGTGACTCTGACCTGCAGGTCCAGGGGGCATACATGGATGTTACGACGGGTGCGGGTGTGCGCTTCGTGACCCGCTTTTCAGAGGATCCCAACCCGGTGGCGAGCGACAATCCGGCGTTGTTCTATACATTCCAGGGATTCAGCAGCGATGGAGTCTACCTGATCACTTACTTCCACCCTGTCACGACCGAAGTGCTGCCTTCAAGTCAGGATGTGCCGGATGAAGAACAGGAACAGGTCGATACGGATTACGATGGCTATATTGAAGAGAAGACCGAAGAGCTGAACGCTACACAACCCTCCGATTGGGCGCCGGACCTGACCTCTCTGGATGCGCTGATCGGATCATTGGAGTACGAGAAGGTGCAAGAAGAGGTGACCAGCCCTCCGCCCCGCATGACCAACATCAACTGGCAGTGGGGGGAACTGATCGACACCAATCCTTCAACGCAACCCGTGATCCCGGACCCGCAGAACTACTCCCTGGTACTCCTGCCAGACGGGTCACTCACATACGTGGCAGACTGCAATTCGGGTGGAGGAACGTATACAATAAGTGGTAATTCAATCTCAATCCGGCTCGAGGAATCCACACTGGCGGATTGCGGTACCACCTCGCTATCCAGCCTGTACTTAACGCTGCTTGAAACCGTGGAGACCTATTCCTTAGAAGCCAACAGCCTGGCGTTCGGATTGGCGGATGAAGCCGGTCGCATGGTCTTCTACTACGGCGGAATGGCGATCAACCCATCCCCTCCAAAAACCGGAATGCCGACAGCGACCACCTTGGAGGTTATCAACGTTCGCAATGGTCCGGGGACCCAATACCTTTCCTACGGTGTTGTCGATCAGGGCACGACCTTTGAGGTGACCGGAATCAGCGAGGACGGTGATTGGTGGGTAGTTAAGGTTCCCATTGAAGTCGCCCCAGACGAACAGGGTTGGGTTACAGAAGAATATGTCAAGACCGTGAACACCGAGGGCGTGTCTGTGGTACCCACACCGCCGCTGGAGGAAGTGCAGGTCCCCAA
>CBFDCK010000056.1:0-17796 GCA_965603285.1 uncultured bacterium | reverse complement strand
TGGCGAAAATAATTGGCTACGCCCAGGCTGCTGTTGAGCCGAAATATCTTTTTAACGCTCCTGCGATCGCCATCCCACGCTTGCTTGATAAGATTGGCTGGCAGCTCTCAGATGCGGACCTGGTTGAGTTGAACGAAGCGTTCGCAGCTCAAGTCTTAGCAAATGGAGCTGCATTGAAGGAGATGGGTTGGGATTGGTCAAAGGTTAACGTGAACGGTGGGGCGATTGCGCTTGGTCACCCGATAGGAGCCAGCGGAGCGCGCGTATTGACCACCCTGATTTACGCTTTACAAGATCGTGGTCTCAAGCGGGGAATTGTGGCTTTGTGTTTAGGGGGAGCAGAAGCCGTTGCGATGGCGGTTGAATTAGAAGATTAAATCAGGCTGTAAAGGAAAAATGGAGAGATTAATATGGATATCGAGCATATATTTATTGTAGGAGCGGGCACAATGGGTCACGGAATAGCCCAGGTTGCCGCAGCGTCTGGTTATCAGGTTTCGTTGATGGACGTCGTACCGGAGCAGCTAGAATGGGCTCAAAAATCTATTGCCAAATCGGTAGACAAACTACTGGAGAAGGGGCGCATCACTGAAGAGCAGAAAGGTGCTGCCCAGAAGATCGCGATGACTACCTCTTTGGAGGGAGTGCCGTCTGCGGACATGATAATTGAAGCCGCAGCAGAAGATTTGGACCTTAAGTTCAAGATTTTTATCGATCTTGACCGCCTGGCTCGTCCTGGAGTTATACTGGCGTCAAACACATCTTCAATCAGCATCACAAAGATCGCCGCGGCAACCCGACGTCCGGATTCAGTGGTCGGCATGCATTTTATGAATCCTGTGCCGTTAATGCGTCTGGTGGAAGTAATTCGTGGTCTGGCAACAAGTGATGAGACTACTGGAGTTACTATAGATATGTGCCGCAGGATGGGCAAAGAACCGGTGGAGGCGTTGGATTCGCCTGGCTTTATTTCCAACCGTATCTTGTGCCCGATGATCAACGAGGCGGTCTTTGCGCTCCAAGAAGGTATCGGCAGCCGAGAAGCGATTGACACAGTGATGAAATTGGGGATGAACCATCCCATGGGACCGCTCACGTTGTGCGATTTGATAGGGTTGGATGTGGTGCTGTCTGTGATGGAAGTTCTGCAGCGAGATTTAGGAGATGACAAATACCGTCCGGCTTACCTGCTGCGTAAAATGGTTGACGCCGGGCACCTTGGACGTAAAACGGGGCAGGGATTTTATGAGTATCAGTAGCCTAGTGTTCCGTCAACATGATTATTTGGAAAGAATTGATCGTTGGCGGACCACTATAAGCTTTGTCAAGGAGAGCGATGACGTTATCAAATATTTCTTTCATCCTTGATAAAGCGCTCGAGTGAAAATATGCCTGTAAAGAATATATCCCAGGTCTATGATTTCATAGTAATAGGGTCTGGTTTTGGCGGCAGTGTCTCTGCGATGAGATTAGCGGAGAAGGGGTACACGGTCCTGGTACTGGAACGCGGTAAGCGTTTCAATGATGAGGACCTGCCCAAGACTAATTGGGATCTGCGCAATTATTTATGGCTGCCGGCGCTGCGTTGTTTCGGTATTCTCCAGATGAGCCTCTCGCGGGGGTATTTTGTCTATCACTCCAGCGGTGTCGGGGGAGGCAGCCTGGTGTATGCCGCAGTTCTGATGGAACCAAATGAAGACTTCTTTAATTCTCAGTCCTGGAATTACCAGGCAGATTGGAAGCAGGTGCTGCGACCACACTACGAGACAGTCAGATATATGCTGGGTGTGAATACCAACCCAAAATTATGGCCGGCAGACGATGCGCTGTGCGAGGTTGCTAGAGAATTTGGTTTTCAAGACACATTTCGACCTACCGAAGTGGGAATATTCTTTGGGGAACCGAGCGAGGAAGTGCCCGATCCATACTTTGGAGGGGAGGGACCCTCTCGATATGGCTGTACACATTGTGGAAATTGCCTCGTAGGCTGTCGTGATAACGCCAAGAACTCATTAGACAAGAACTATCTGTTCTTTGCTGAGAAATTGGGCGCTGAAGTGTTTTCTGAAACCCAGGTGCATGCCATTTACCCATTATCTGAAGGGCAGGATGATGGGGCGCGATATGAAGTCCATTATCGCTCCTCTACGGCGTGGGTGAGCAAGCCCACTGAAATTATACGGGCGCGCAGTGTAGTTGTGTCAGCCGGAGTTCTCGGTACTTTAGCCTTACTGCTGCACTGCAGAGATGAAATCCGCTCGCTTCCCAATCTGTCTAACCGGCTGGGGAAAATGGTGCGGACGAACAGCGAAGCATTCCTGGGTGCATTCAGTAGGGCGGGGGAAGACGACCACTCGCAAGGACTGGCGATAACCTCAATATTCCATGCCGACGAAGAAACCCAAATTGAGCCGGTTAGGTTTTCAAACGGTTCCACTATGCTGATCCGCGCGCTTTCATCCCCCCTCATTGAAGCGACTGGAGGTTTTTTTTCCCGTCTGTGGTCGTCTTTTGTCGAAATCATCAAGGATCCGCTTGCTTTCATAGATCAGAAATTTGTTCGTGGATTAGCCAGGCGCGGTTTGATATTGATGGTCATGCAATCCGAAGATAACCAGATGAAGCTGTCTCTGGGGAAGAATCCATTTGCATTTTTCCGTCGCGGCCTGGTGGGCGAGCATGATCGTGAGCAAACGATCCCTGTAAACATCGCTCTTGGACACACGGCAGTTCGTTCTTTTGCAGAGAAGATCCACGGGGATCCAAGCGGATCAATAACAGAAGGCTTGCTCAATTTACCTATGACTGCTCACATTATGGGTGGGTGTTCGTTTGGACGAACACCACAGGAAGGGGTTATCGATTTAGACTGTCAGGTACACAATTACCCCGGCTTATATGTCATTGACGGTTCGATCATGCCAGCCAATCCAGGTGTAAATCCCACTTTGACGATTACTGCCTTGGCAGAATTTGCTATGAGTCGCATGCCAAATAATAACGGTCAGCAGCTAAACACACCATAATTGGTATGTCTCAAGAGAAAATCACCCTCAGCCGCAGTTTGAACCTGTTCACCATCACGATGATCGGTGTTGGGGGCATGATTGGAGCAGGGATTTTTGTTTTAACTGGCATTGCGGCGGGTGTTGCTGGACCTGCATTGGTGCTCGTATTTCTGCTGAACGGCATATTAACTACCCTGACTGCCATGGCGTACGCCGAGCTGGGTTCGGCTGTTCCTGGAGCGGGGGGCGGTTATTTGTGGGTAAAAATGGGGTTTGGGGGAGTGATTGGGTTCATGGCAGGATGGATGAGCTGGTTTGCCGGTATTGTTGCCGGAAGCTTATATGGTTTGGGCTTTGGTCGATTTACAACCGAATTTTGGGTTCAGGCGGGTTTGCCCACTTTTGGTCTTTCGGTTGAAGATTTGACACTGGTCTTCATGATCCTGATCGTTGTTATTATTACTTTAATCAATATTTTGGGTGCCTCCGAGACCGGGATGATGGGTAATATTGTCACGATAACAAAGATAGTCATTCTGGGATTCTTCGTTCTGTTCGGCGTTACATTGATGCTCCGAACCGGTGACTGGCAAGTTCGTTTTACGACCGATTTCATGCCAAACGGTTTCTTGAAAGTCTTTGTAGCGATGGGTATTACGTTTATCGCCTTCGAAGGTTATGAGATCATCGCTCAGTCAGGGGAGGAGGCATTAAATCCAAAACATAACATTCCCCGCGCGATTTTTGTTGCAATTGCCATTGCGGTGAGTTTATATATTCTTGTAAGCATCACCGCTATAGGTGCCACAACGCCGCCAATAGGGACGATGGTGCATGAATATCTCGGGCAGATGAAAGAAGTCGCGATAGTCGAGGTTGCCGAGCAGATTTTTCCATTTGGGATTGGAGGATTGGTGCTGCTTGTGAGCGGTATTGTCTCTACGATGTCGGCTCTAAATGCAATTATGTATTCATCCTCACGTGTTTCGTTTGCAATGGGGCGCGAAAACAATCTGCCTGCTTTTATAGGCAGAGTCCATCCCCGCAGGTTTACTCCTTATTGGGCAGTAATTACCTCTGGCGTGCTAATGTTGGTCGTGGCTTTGTCCATACCAGTAGAGGACGTAGCCGCCGCGGCTGGGATCATGTACCTGATGCTTTTTATCCTGGTAAACGTAGCCGTAATGAAGCTGCGCCATACGATGCCGGATGTGGAGAGAGGGTTTCGCATCCCCTGGATGCCTGCCATTCCAGTAATCGCGATCGCGTTAAATGGTTTTCTGGCTCTTTACTTGTTCACATACAGCCCGGTAGCGTGGTATTTTGCGCTCGCGTGGATGGTGATTGCTTCATTAGCATATTACACATATTTCAGCAAGGTGGAAGCCATTGAGAAGCCTCGCGAGATTTTAATGGAAGAAGTGCTGGTCAGCCGGGATTATTCAGTAGTCGTACCTGTGGCAAATCAAGAACAAGCCCGCGTTCTGGGGAGGATCAGCACTTATCTGGCTAATGATAATCAAGGCGAAGTGTTGGCATTACACGTTGTTCGAGTGCCGCCCCAGCTCACCCTTGGTGAGGGTCGCTTTATGCTGAAAGGTGGTCGCCCGTACCTGGAGACGGTCATCCAACAGGCAAAAGAGCTTGATGTCCCGGTGCATACTGTATTGCGATTAGGTCGTAATGTAGCCGAATCGGTGCGCAAGACCGTTGAAGAGAATGCTGCCGATCTGGTGGTACTTGGTTGGCCGGGTTATACAAACACAGCAGGACGGATTTTTGGTTCCGTGATCGATCCAATTGTGGATGATCCGCCGGCTGATATTGCCATTGTGCGTTATCGTGAGTTTCGTCCTCTACGATCAATTCTTGTTCCAGTTGCCGGTGGACCAAACAGCCGCAGAGCCACCCAAATGGCAGTGAGCATGGCTCGCCAGGACACCAATGGACCTGTAAAAGTTACCTTGCTGCATGTGGTGCCTGCGGGCGCCGGTTCCAGAGCACATGTGCGTGCCGAACAGGTATTTCGTGATTCACTGGTCGGCAGCGACTATGAACCGATAGAGCGTCGGGTGATTGAAAGTGTGGACGTGTCCGAAACGATTCTGGAATACGCCAAATCAGGGTACGCGAACATGAGTTATGATTTGATTGTTATAGGCGCGACCAACGAGCCTTTGTTTAGAAACCTGATGGTAGGGAATCTTGTCCGCAAGGTCGCAGAAGAAGCTGAAGTTACCGTTGTGGTGGTAAAACGGCGCAGCAGTCCGCTGCATTCATTCTTACGCCAAACGGTGCTAGAACCCAGCACGAATAGTACTGGAGGGGATACTGCGAGTTAATCCACACCTAAGACGTTTTTCATTCGGTAATGACTTGCAGGGGATGTTATTTGAGAGTTAAAAAATCTTGAAGTAAGGATAGTTTTATACTTCCCAACCCCATTTTAAACTGATATCAATAAACACATCTGGAGAAAAATATGACCACAAGTGGTTTATTCCCATTCAGCGAAGAACACGAAATGATCCGCCAGGCAGCCCGCGATTTTGCTCAAAATGAAATCGCTCCCATCGCAGCAGAATTTGATGAATCGGGTGAATTTCCTTATGAAACGATAATGAAGATGGGCGAAATGGGGTTTATGGGGATCGAGGTCCCTGAAGAGTACGGCGGTACGGGTATGGATACCCTGGCGTATGTTCTGGCGCTGGAGGAAATCAGCAAGGCGGACGCATCTCATGGTACGATCATGTCAGTCAACAACTCGCTATACTGTAACGGTTTACTCAAATTTGGAACTGAAGAACAAAAGCGAAAATTCATTAAACCAGTCGCGTCCGGTCAAGCTATTGGGGCGTATTCACTTACTGAACCGATGTCGGGTTCCGATGCCAGCACAATGCGCAGCCGGGCGGAACGGGAAGGGGACTCATACATCATAAATGGACGCAAATCGTGGGTCTCAAGTGCCCCGGTTGCGAATTATATAGTCTTGTTCTCGATGACAGACACGCAAGTGGGGCATAGGGGGATCACAGCGTTTCTAATAGAAACAGATCAACCCGGCTTTTCCAGAGCTAAGAAAGAACCTAAGCTCGGCATCCGGGCTTCTGCAACCAGCGAAATCGTTTTTGACGATTATCGTGTACCGGTTGAGAATCGTCTGGGTGAAGAAGGTCAGGGATTTAAGATAGCGATGACGGTGTTGGATGCCGGTCGGATTGGTATTGGCGCCCAGGCGTTGGGGATTGCTGAGGCGGCTTATGAGGCCAGCGTGGCTTATTCCAAAGAGCGGGAAGCCTTCGGGAAGAAGATCGGCGAGTTTCAGGGCATTGGTTTTAAATTAGCCGATATGAAAACCCGCATTGAAGCCAGTCGATTGCTGGTTTACAATGCGGCAGTAGCCAAGGAGCGTGCAAAAGAGAGCGGCGATCGATTTACATTAGAAGCGTCGATTGCCAAATTGCATGCTTCCGAAACGGCTGTGTTTGTCACTAACGCTGCCGTCCAGATACATGGCGGCATGGGGTACAGTAAGGAACTTCCCATTGAGCGTTATTTCCGCGATGCTAAGGTGACTGAGATCTATGAAGGCACCAGCGAAATTCAAAGATTGGTGATCGCCCGCCTGGAGACTGGATTAAAATAAAGGGATTCATTAACATCCTAGGTTCGCTTGATAATCCTGAGATCACCAGTATTTCTTTGATCTGCATATTTTTACACAACCATGCAAGGAACTTATCCCGGTGATCTCATCCTGGGATGATATCCCTTCGATATTATCTATGAACAGCCAACCGGAACGTCCACTCAGCGTAACGTTATTCACATGGTTAGTGTTAATCATATCAGTGAGCAACATAGTCCGCACAATCAGGGCGGCACTACAATGGGAATTCCTTTCCGATTTGCTCACCATTCACCCGATCTACCTGCTGTTGAGCGGCTTGTTTTGGGGTGTATTGGGACTGATTCTCACCTGGGGCTTATGGCGGGGTTTGATATGGACGCCGTTTGTGACCCGCTGGGCGGTATTTGCATATTTTATCTATTATTGGGCGGATCGAATCTTCTTAAGTAATCCGGTCAGCCGTAGTACGAACATTGTTTTTATGGTTGGTTTGACGGTTATAATTATGTTTTGGACATTATGGGTATTTTCAAGAGAAAACGTCAAGCAGTTTTATGGAGAGACGCATGAGTGATGATCCCAAGATTCAAGAACTCAGAGATTTAAAAGCACAAACCCGTGTTGGGGGAGGTCCTGAGCGTATTGAAAGACAACATAAACGCGGCCGCATGACAGCCCGCGAGCGGATTGATCTTCTCGTTGACAGAGGATCTTTCCGCGAAATTGACGCTTTTGTCGTTCATAGGACGCACGATTTCGGCCTCGAGAAACAAAAATACCTGGGTGACAGCGTTGTTACCGGGTGGGGGACGATTGAAGGGCGCTTGGTGTATGTCTTCTCACAGGACTTCACTGTATTTGGCGGCAGCCTCGGTGAAGCACATGCTGAAAAAATATGTAAGATCATGGATATGGCCCTCAAGAATGGGGCTCCAGTGATTGGGGTAAACGATTCGGGTGGTGCCCGCATCCAGGAAGGAGTGGTTTCACTCGGAGGTTATGCCGACATTTTTTTACGAAACACTCTAGCTTCTGGAGTAATCCCCCAAATAAGCGCCGTTATGGGACCGTGCGCCGGTGGGGCTGTATATTCACCGGCTTTGACGGATTTTATTTTTATGGTCCGAAAATCGTCTTTCATGTTCGTGACCGGACCTGACGTTGTGAAGGCTGTTACCAACGAACAGGTTTCATTTGAAGACCTGGGCGGGGCGCGGGTTCATTCGGAGATCTCAGGTGTGTGTCATGTTGCGTCCGATAGTGAAAGTGATGCATTTTTCCAAATCCGCAAATTACTTTCCTATCTACCGCAGAACAATTTGGAAGATCCTCCTTTTGTGCAGCCCAATGATGACCCGCTGCGAATGGCGCCAGAATTGGATACTATTGTCCCGCATGATCCCACCAAACCATATGATATAAAAGACGTGGTCCAATATATCGTTGACGATGGTCAGTTCTTCGAAATTCACGAAAACTACGCCACAAATATCGTGGTAGGATTTGCGCGCCTCGGCGGGCACAGCATCGGCATTATCGCCAACCAGCCAGCAGTCTTGGCGGGTGTTTTGGATATCGATTCTTCGGAGAAAGCGGCTCGGTTTATTCGGTTTTGCGATGCATTTAATATCCCTCTTCTGACGTTCGAGGACGTGCCAGGATTTCTGCCGGGAACTATACAGGAACATGGCGGCATTATCCGCGCTGGTTCGAAGCTGTTGTATGCCTATTGCGAAGCTACGGTGCCAAAATTAACGGTCATCACTCGTAAGGCGTTTGGGGGCGCATACGACGTTATGAGCAGCAAACATATCCGCGGCGATTTGAACCTGGCATGGCCAACAGCGGAGATTGCTGTTATGGGAGCGGAAGGGGCGGTAAACATAATATTCCGTAAAGAGCTGGCTGAAGCGCAAGATCCTAAGAAACGTAGGGCTGAGTTGGTTGACGAATACCGGGCAAAATTTGCAAACCCATACGTGGCAGCCTCCCGGGGCTTTATCGATGACGTGATCGAGCCGCGCGAGACACGACCGCGCCTGGTCAATGCCCTGGAAATGCTGGCAAACAAGCGCGACTCCAATCCGCCCAAGAAGCATGGCTGCATTCCACTTTAATTTAATGATTCACGGTGATTATTTGCTAGGTTGAATGGCAGGTTGGATGACGTTATTATCCTTAAATGGTCATAATTTGTATGTTGAAGAGGCAGGTCCTGCAGACGGGCGAGCAATTATTTTACTGCACCATGGCTTGGGTTCACTCAAATCATGGAGAAAACAGTTCCCGGTATTGGCTGCTCACGGCTATCGAGTGATTGGATATGACCGCTGGGGATACGGAAGATCTGATCCCCGCCCTGGATTTTCAATGCCCTTATTCAAAGAAGATGTTAAAGATTTAGTCTCCCTGATGGATTATTACGATTTGGAAAAGGCTGTTCTTACCGGTCACAGCGATGGGGGCACGATCGCCTTATATTGTGGAGCACAATACCCGCAGCGGGTATCCCTTATGGTAACCGTAGCTGCCCACATTTATCTGGAAGAAAAGATGGAGCCGGGTATTGAAGGACTGCGGCAGATGTATGAGGATCAGCCAAAATTTCGAGAGGCACTACGCCGGGAGCATGGCGACAAGGTCGATGATGTGTTTTATGGTTGGTATGGTGGTTGGCGAGAAGAAGAAAACCTGGATTGGGATATGCGCCCATCCTTGAAGCACATAACCTGCCCTGTGTTGGTCGTTCAAGGGTTGGATGATGAGCATGCTACCCCGCAGCACGCGCGTAACATCGCGGCTCAAATCAAGGATGCCGAATTATGGCTCGTCCCCGGGACGGGTCACATGCTGCCGCAGGATAACCCAACGGAGTTTAATGACAGATTGCTTGATTTCTCTCAAGAATGCCATGCAAATGAACGGCAGTCTGTGGTAAGCTAATCTGGTAAAAATAATTTGGCTACCTGACACCCAGTAATTGTGTCAGGTAGCTTAAAAATTATCATCCTAAGGTAAAAATGTGCAAGCATAATCAGAGATATTACTTAGGGAGAAATGGATGTTCACTAAAGTATTGATCGCCAACCGCGGTGAGATCGCGGTACGTATCATTCGAGCCTGCCGGGAATTGGGAGTCCAAACTGTGGCAGTGTATTCCGAAGCCGACCGGCAGGCTTTGCACGTCCGGCATGCCGATGAAGCATACTTGTTAGGTCCCGCTCCCTCGCGCCAGTCCTACTTGCGAGGGGACAAGATCATCGATATCGCTAAACAGACGGGTGCAGGAGCCATTCACCCGGGCTATGGCTTCCTTGCTGAGCGCGCGGATTTCGCAGAAGCGTGCCTGGATGCCGGTTTGGCTTTTATCGGTCCAAAGCCATCTTCGATCGCGGCGATGGGTGATAAATCTGTTGCCCGTTCGACTGTATCTTCTGCAGGAGTTCCGGTCGTCCCGGGCACAGAGGGTAAGGGGGCTTTGGGGGATGAAGAACTGCTGGCTTTAGCTCCCGGGATAGGATTTCCACTGCTGGTAAAAGCCACAGCGGGTGGAGGAGGCAAAGGGATGCGAGAAGTTCGCTCTCTAGGCGAGATGCCCTCCCTTATCCATGCTGCACGGCGTGAGGCTGAAGCATCCTTCGGCGATGGTGGTGTTTACCTCGAAAAGTTGCTTGAAGGAGTGCGTCACATCGAGATACAAATTCTAGCAGACCAGTTCGGAAACGTCACTTATCTGGGCGAGCGCGAATGCTCTCTTCAGCGCCGCCACCAGAAACTTTTAGAGGAGGCGCCATCACCTTTTATTGGTGATGATGAAGACCTGCGCCATCGTATGGGGATGCTCGCGGTTCGCGCTTCCCAAGCAGTGGAATATGTAAATGCGGGCACGATTGAGTTCCTGGTGGACAAAGATAAGAATTATTACTTCCTCGAAATGAACACCCGCCTGCAAGTCGAACACACTATCACAGAGATGGTCACCGGTGTGGATATCGTCAAGGAACAAATCCGCATAGCTCGCGGCAGGCAAATGCGCTACTGCCAGGATGATATCCATATGAACGGATGGTCGCTCGAGTGCCGGATCAACGCCGAGGATCCATTTAACAATTTTTTGCCTTCAACTGGTCGCATCTCCCATATTCTGTTGCCCTCCGGACCGGGTGTGCGAGTGGACACCGGCGTATATCCTGGTTTTGAAGTCTCTCCGTATTATGATTCGTTGATATCTAAGGTCATCGTTTGGGGTGAGACACGCGCCGAGGCAATTTTACGTATGCGCCGTTCGCTGGAGGAGTATAGAATAGTAGGAGTGCGCACAAACATTCCCTTGCACCAGAACCTGGTTGAATCAACTACCATAATGGCTGGGCGGTATGACACCCGTTTTATTGAGGAACGGTTCTCAATGCAGGTAGCGGAGAGCATCCGGGACAGCCAGTCAGAAATTGCGGCTATCTTTGCCACCCTTGTTGCCCACCAGCAGACTCGTCAGGCGGCTAATATTGTTCAACACGCCGAACGTGACACCAGCAACTGGAAGTGGGTCAGCCGTTGGGAGCGCATGAAGCGGTGATTGGGATATCTAAGCAAATTCGCCCTCCTTTGATCCTTGGAGACAGATTATGAGATATGTCACGACCATTGGGAACCGTGAATTCATAGTCGAGATTGATGGAAATCATAATGTCATACTCGATGGCAAGACTTTTGAAGTAGATTTCGATTCAATCGGCGACCAACCCGTTTATTCCCTGCTCATCGACGGGCAATCCTTCGAAGCCTATGTCTATGCGGCTGATAACGTCTGGCAGGTGCTCTTGTTCGGACGTTTCTACCCTGCTCAGGTTGAGGATGAACGCGAAAGGCGTCTGCGGTTAGCGGCTGGAAGCACTGTTAGCGAACGCGCTGAGTTCTATCTCAAAGCACCCATGCCCGGTCTGGTAATTGACCTGCCAGTGGAGGAAGGACAGCAGGTTGAAAAAGGCGACGTGCTGGTCATTCTCGAGTCAATGAAAATGCAGAATGAACTCAAGTCCCCGCGTCCTGGTATGGTTGCACGTTTGGACGTTAAAATAGGTGAAAGCGTTGAGCAGCGCCAGACGTTACTGCGCGTTATTTAACAACCAGGGAGGTAGAATTGGAAGACCAGGAGCTGGAAGTCAAATTTTACGTAGCGAATTTTGAGTCCCTCAGGTTGCGTTTGCTTGAATTGGGAGCGCAAGAGGTACAGGCTCGTACTCATGAAATGAACCTGCGCTTTGACACACCTGAAGGTGAATTGACACACAAGATGCAGGTCTTACGTTTGCGCCAGGATACGGCTGCGCGTATGACTTATAAAGGTCCGTCGGAATCCAAAGATGGAGTGCGTGTACGCCAGGAAATTGAATTTACCGTCAGCGATTTCGGTGCCGCCCGCAGGCTGTTGGGAGAACTTGGTTTCTTTGTAGCGATGATCTATGAGAAATACCGCCAGGTCTACGATCTTGATGGGGTTTTAGTGACTCTGGATGAGATGCCTTACGGAGATTTTCTCGAGATTGAAGGTCCGGACACAGAACGCATCCGCGCAATAAACAATCTTCTGGGATTGGATTGGGATGCCAGGATAATGGAGAGTTATGTCGTCCTGTTCAATCGTATAAATATGGAGTTGGATCTCGGTTTTCGGGACTTGATTTTCGAGAACTTTGCGGGGGTGGATGTATCGCTTGAAGCTTTGAACCTGAAGCCGGCTGATTAAAAACCTCCCGCGGGTTAGAAGATCATATATATTTGGCGTAAAAAAAGTTTGGAATAATCTGTTACTGAAGGTATCGTGAAACCCGCGGGAGGTTGTACGTCACTAAATCCGCGGGAGGTTAATTCGAAACCCGCGGGAAGTTATTTAAAGTCTTCCGTTCCCAATAAAGCTGTTTTACTTTTCCACCCTGCTTCAAGAGAAGTTGGAGCATAGATTCCAGTTTAGGCGGGTCTTTGGTGGTTAAATACTTTTTCGAGAGTCCCATTGTATCCGGCAAAGACTGCGCATAGCCTCTTGTTGTATCCTTGGATCCTTTTTCCACTATTCGCCGCACCTGACGTGCAACCGCTGGGGCGGGATCGATGACGCGCACTTCGGGACCGACAATATCCTGGATAAGGGGGATCACGAATGGGTAATGGGTACAGCCCAACACGATCGTATCAATTCCCTGTTCACACATAGGCTGCAGGGCATCCTCCAGGATGTCCCTGGTAAACGTGGAATTTAAGAAACCATTTTCAATCAATTCCACCAATCCGGGGCAGGTGTGCTGGATTATTTTCACGCCACCCGCGAAACGTTCCACAACCGAAGCATAAAGGGCTCCCTGGAATGTCGCCGGAGTGGCTAAAACGCCTACCACGCCGCTGCTTGTTTTTTGAACCGCCGGTTTCACGGCTGGTTCCATGCCCACAAACGGCACATCCTTGAAAGTTTGCCGCAGATGCTCTAAAGCGGCAGCAGAGGCGGTGTTGCATGCCACCACGACAACCCCTGCGCCTTGTTCGAGCAGGTAGCGCGTAATACCCGCCGCGTACTCGCGCACTTCAGCCTCCGGTCTCAAACCGTAAGGGACGTGAGCCTGATCTGCCAGGTAAAGGGTGACCGCATGCGGCAGCTCATTCCAGATGGCACTCAAAACGGATAGACCACCGACACCGGAGTCGAACACGCCGATCACTGGTTTGTACTGTTTGGGTTTCGGGTCAATCATAGTTATAACAATCATAATTATAAATAGAAGACGCAGCTATTGATGAGGCTGCGCCTTCTATAATAAATCCAGCTTTGCAATTACCACGACCGGAAGATTTTTCTAATTCTTGCGATAGTATTGGATTTTTGTGCTTGTTCTGGAATTTTCTATTCCGAATTAAGAATTCACTAAAACTTTTGTTTCAGGCGTGCACTCTTTCCGGTTCTATCGCGCAAGAAATAGAGACGAGATCTGCGAACGCGCGAATGGCGGTCAACAATTACCTTTTCTAAGCGCGGCGAGCGTAATAAAAACGTTCTCTCTACACCAATACCGTTGCTGGCGATCCTTCGAACTGTAAAATTACCGTCGTTCCCGCTTTTCCGAATCCGGATGAGGGTGCCTTTAAATTCCTGGGTACGTTCGTGAGTTCCCTCTTTAATGCGTATAAATACTCTCACCATATCCCCGGAGCGCAGCGCAGGTATGTTGGGATTAACGGGAGATTCGACGGATTTTATCATTTCATTCATTGTAAGAAATCCTTGCAGTTTATTAATTTTCCTCGATAATAATGCGTAGTCTAAACACAATACAAAACCGCCCAAGGCGGCGCGACTTTGGATTATACCACGCCAGGCAGGAATTGTTAAGCGATAATATAGATATGTTAGCGTAAAGTAGTAGAGTCCTATTTGCCACAAGTTAAAATATCCTGTTTTTGAAAGCTTTCTCCAAGAGAGGACAGAGACAAACAGGTATGGAAACCTGCCCTCCGTGGGTGTTTTAGGTATTGAAACCTGCTCTACAGAGTTTGTAAGGTGGATATCCCTATCCGCCGAAACTTTACGTATACTTAGTGCTGCGAAATTTAGTTGGAAATTGCTTTGATCCGTTAGCAATCACACCATTATCCCTGGGTGTGGGAGCCGGCTCAAAAAACCGTGAGCGGCTCGAAATACACGAGCTTGGCAGCTGGGAGGAACCGATGGCGTGGGAGCCGAGGGGAAATCTCAGGTATAATTTAGACATGCCCAGTATTACCAATCCTGAACCCATAGACTACTTAATGATCGGGCACCTGACGATTGACAACACTCCATCAGGACCGCAATTGGGTGGCACTGCCACTTATGCCGCGCTGACGGCGCAGGTCTTGGGACTGCGGGTCGGGATTCTCACCGCCTGGGGGGAGGAGATTGGCTTAGGTCCTCTTGAATCTATCCCCATCCTTAATATTAATTCTGGGCGCAGCACCAATTTCCAGAACATTGAAACCCCTGCTGGTCGAGCCCAGCGCATCTTGCATGTCGCTCCTCGCTTGGAGAGCTGCCATATTCCCGAACCCTGGCGTAGGACCAGAATCGTACATCTGGGTCCGGTGGCTCAGGAAGTAGAGCCTGCCCTCGTTCACCAGTTTCCTGCGGCATTAATTGGAGTGACCCCGCAGGGCTGGCTGCGCAGTTGGGATGAGGATGGGCGGGTGTATGTCACGGATTGGTCCGCAGCCTCTCATATTTTACAGAATGTGGGCGCGGCTGTGATCAGCATTGATGATTTGGACGGCGATGAAGATAGTGTGGAGGAGATGGCGGTCTCATGTCCGGTGCTGGCGGTGACTGAAGGGAAACAAGGTGTGCGTTTGTATTGGAAAGGTGATGTGCGCCGCTTCCGCTCTCCCGAGGTTGAAGCCGTCGATACAACCGGAGCCGGCGATATTTTTGCAGCGGCGTACTTCGTCCGTCTGTTCACAACCCGCGATCCGTGGGAAGCCGCCCGCTTCGCAATCCGGCTTGCTTCATTCTCCGTGACCAGAGCGGGGCTTGCGGCGATTCCCACTGCAGGTGAAGTCAATGCATGTTTGGTGGAAGTGATTTAGGCATTTTATGGGACTGATCTACACGTTTGCCAATCAAAAAGGTGGTGTCGGTAAAACGACGACAGCCATTAACCTGGGCGCTTATTTAGCCAATTATGGCAAGCGCGTCCTCCTGGTAGATATTGATCCCCAGTCAAACGCCACCTCTTGTTTGAAAATTGATAAATATTCCGTCAATGGAGGTACTTACCAATTGTTGCTGGGAAGTACTTCAGCCGAGAAATTCATACTGCACAACCCAAAACTTAAATTGTCAATACTACCGGCCTCCCCTGCGCTGGTGGGTGGTGAAGTGGAGCTGGTCAGCGAATCGGGGCGTGAAAACCGACTGCAGAGAGGTTTGCTGCCGTTCATAAATCGTTATGATTACATCCTGGTCGATTGCCCGCCCTCGTTGGGTCTGCTGACTTTGAACGGGCTGGTCGCAGCCAAAGACGGGGTCATCATCCCTGTGCAGTGCGAGTACCTGGCTTTGGAGGGATTGAGCCAGTTGATCCACACTATTAATCGCGTCCGGGATGCCATATTCCCCGATTTGACCATCAGAGGGGTGCTGCTGACCATGTTTGATGGGCGCACTAATCTGGCTGCGGATGTCGTCCGCGAAGTGAGGCGCCACTTTCCCAACCAGGTATTCAGCACGGTCATCCCGCGCACGGTGCGGCTCGCCGAAGCACCTTCATACGGTTTACCGGTCTCGATGTATGCACCATCCTCCAGTGGGGCTTTATCCTATGCCGCATTTGCACGCGAGCTGCTGGAGGGTGATGGTTTTTATATTCCCGTCATCCAGGAGTAGATATGACTCAAAAAACCGGACTTGGACGTGGGCTTGATGCCCTGATCTTGGGAAGCGAACGTCCCACTGCCGGCAGTGTAAGGGAGCTGCCAGTGGCTAAGATCCACCCTAACCCCCACCAGCCTCGCACCCGCATGGATCCCGTTGACATGGAAGAACTGGCTGCTTCTATACGCGAGCACGGCGTGATCCAGCCCTTGATCGTGACTGAAAGCGATCAGCCTGGGGGTTATACATTGATCGCCGGAGAGCGTCGTCTCCTGGCAGCCCAGCAGGCAGGTTTGGCAGCCGTACCTGCCATAATACGTGAGGCCAGCGACCAGCAGCGTCTGGAACTTGCATTGATCGAAAATCTGCAGCGTACGGACCTGGGTCCGCTAGAAGCCGCCGAGGCGTTTCGCCAGTTAGCCGAGGATTTTACCCTATCCCACGAAGAGATCGCGATTCGGGTGGGTAAAAGCCGCGCCGCTGTGACCAACACACTGCGCCTATTAAAACTGCCCCCCAGTGTGCGGCAGGCGCTGGCTGATGGGCAGATCAGTGAAGGGCATGCCCGCGCTTTACTGGCTTTACCGTCTCCACAATCACAGACTGCCGTACTGGGCACAATTAACTCGCGCGGCTTGAGCGTCCGACAGACGGAGGCTCTGGTGCGAAAGTTGGCTGCCGGAGAACCGTCTCACAAAGAAACAGCTCCCCGCTCACCTGAGATCGTCGTTTTAGAAGACAGTCTGCGCGCCTCTCTGGGCACGAAAGTAACCCTCAACCAGCGCCGTAAGGGCGGAACTGTAGTGATCCATTATTATTCGGACGAAGAATTGACAGCTATTATTGACCGAATAGTTGGCGAGCATTAGACGGTATTCCCATGCAGGTTCTCTACAACGCTAACATACACACGCTCGATGACAATTATCCTCAGGCCGAAGCGCTGGCTATCGGCGGAGACCGGATTATCGCAGTTGGGGACGACCAAACAATTCGCTCTCACTGTGAAGGTGTGGCAGAATTGATTAATTTGGGCGGCAAGGTGGTCATACCGGGTCTCACTGATGCGCATATCCACCTGGAGCAGTATGCCCTGGGATTAAAGAAAGTGGACTGCGAGACATCCAGCCGTGCGGAGTGCCTGGAGCGGGTCGCTGACCGGGCACGCAGCACCCCTCCCGGGTCCTGGATTTTTGGTCACGGCTGGAACCAGAACGACTGGGCTGCAGGTTTCGGTACAGCAGGGGACCTGGACGCCGTTGCCCCCCAGAATCCGGTTTACCTGACCGCCAAATCGCTGCATGCAGCCTGGGCGAACAGCGCCGCGCTGAGTTTAGCGCGCATAGACCGGGATACGGCTGACCCGTTGGATGGTCGCCTTGGGAGAGATGAAAACGGGAATCCTGACGGCATCCTGTATGAATCGGCCATGGAACTTGTCTCCCGGCTGGTCCCGGAGCCGGATGAAGACCAGGTGGCTGAAGCGATATTCAATGCCATGCCTGGATTGTGGCGCATGGGATTGACCGGTGTGCACGATTTTGACCGCCGGCGCTGTCTGTTGGCTCTGCAGATCCTCAAAGAGCGGGGCGATTTGGACCTGCGGGTATTAAAGAGCATCCCGATTGAGGATATGTCATATGCTATTTCCCTGGGACTGCACTCAGGTTTTGGGGACGATTTTCTGCGGATTGGGCAGGTTAAACTCTTTTCAGATGGGGCATTGGGTCCCCGCACGGCTGCCATGTTGGGGTCTTATA
>CBFDCK010000055.1:0-17949 GCA_965603285.1 uncultured bacterium | reverse complement strand
TGGTCAACCGCGATCTGGTGTATGGTTTCACCAGCTTCCAGGCGGTCGCACAGATCTTCAACCGTCATATCGAGCTTATCAGCAGCCATCTCACCTACAAATGGGAACTTCTCACACAGGTCGACACCTTGACCAGCGGCTATTTCGAAGATAGTCTCACCGGTTCCCAGGCGGGCGTGGAGCTCATCGGGCTCCAGATCGAGGTACTCAGCGAACTTTTCGCCTTTGTGCGGACGCAGAGCTGCCATATCAACGCCCTCGACTTCAGCAATCTCAAAGATAGACTCACCGGCTTCAATGCGGGACTCCAGCTCTTCAATACTGATGCCCATCTCACCTGCCATTCTCTCAAGAGCGACACCCTTCAGCGCGAATCCTTCACCGCCAAAGCGTTGAAAGCCGCGTCCAAACGAGCCCCCCCTACCAGGCATCATATTTCCACGAGCCTGGAACCAGCGCGCCACCATAAAAGGGAAACTACCTTCAGGTTCGGTTGGTTCTTCATCCTGGGCATAGGCAAATCCTGCCGCGCCCAGCGCCAGCACAAGAACGCCAGCGACTGTGATCAAAACTAAATTTTTCTTCATTGTTACACTCCTTTCGTTCATAAGAGCGGACTCAATCGCCCGCTTTGGTAATGTTGCCTCTACGATAGCAAATCTTTACCTTATTGAAAAGTGAACTCCGTAACATTATTCAAAAAAAATTGGTGACTGGCGTCATATGGATACTATGACCCTGATAAATATTCACATCCCAAGAATTATGCTATGATGTGGGCATGAAAAGATCTGAAATCGAACCGGGGTTGATCCAGGTATTCCGTTGGTATGCAATCCTGCGAGCCGTACTTGCTGCCTTCTTACCATTTATCGGGATGCGACACAACGTCAGATTGGGATTTGAACCGTCAGGCGATTTCATATTTCCCGCGATCTTCACAGCAGTAGAGGTCACCCTGCTAATTATTTACCTGTACTGGAGCGAGCTGCAGAACAAGCTGGGGCGATATTACCTCCCAATTGCGATAACGATCGCAACAGCAGGACTAATCATCGAGCAGCAGATCATATCGCCGGGTCAAATGTATTGGCAGCCACTACCTTTCCTATATATACTGGTCATATTTGTAGCCTGGCAGTATAGTTTTCGAGATGTGATCCTGTACACCATCGGGGCGGCATTATTCGAAACTGCACTGGTCATAATTAATCCCGAACCGAGTCTGAGCCAACTATTACCACCTGAAATCGGCCGCGCAGCCACCTTCGGAATGCTAATTTTCCGCTCCTTAACATTTCTGCTGATCGGATATGTCGTCAGCCGGCTGATGCGCGCCCAACGGAAACAGCGCCAGGAACTGGCAGAGGCCAACCTCAAGCTTGTACAACACGCCGCAGCCCTGGAGCAACTCACCATCAGCCGCGAGCGCAATCGTCTGGCGCGCGAATTTCATGACACGCTGGCTCACACACTGAGCGCCCTGGTTGTGCAGATAGACGCCCTCTTCGCAGTTTGGGAACCCATCCCCGACAAAGCGCGAGGGATGCTGGAGCAAATCCTGGACACAACCCGCTCCGGTTTAGACGAGACCCGCCGGGCGTTAGGCGCGCTGCGGGCTTCTCCACTCGAAGAGATGGGTTTGGCTCTTGCCGTACGATCATTGGCGGAGGATTTGGCTGACCGCAGTGCTTTAGAATTGGAATTGGATGTCCATGAGGACTGGGACGAATTACCCCCGGAAGTGGAGCAGACTTATTACCGGGTAGCCCAGGAAGCGCTTGAAAACATCGCAAAGCATGCGAATGCCAACAGATTAACACTCACGCTCTCCGGCAATTCAGACAATCTGAACCTCACCATTCGTGATGACGGGCGCGGCTTCACTCCCCAAGAAATATCCGAGAAACGCCAACTCGGGTTGCAAGGTATGCAGGAAAGGGCAGAGTTAATCGACGCCCTCCTGACCATTGACGGTCAAACAGGAGAGGGGACTATAGTCCGGCTTAAGATGAGTGGTAAACGATGATACGAGTTTTTATCTGCGACGATCAAGCAGTGGTCTGCGACGGGTTGGAGATGATCCTGAACGCAGACACACAAATCGAAGTCGTCGGTACTGCCTATGATGGAGCCGAAGCACTGGAGCGCATCCCGAATGCCAAACCGGACGTGGTGCTGATGGATTTAAAAATGCCTGGAATGAACGGCATCCAGGCGACGCGCGAGATTCGGCGCAAATATCCCCACATCAGGGTCCTGGTGCTGACCACATACAGCGACGATGAGTGGGTCTTCGATGCCATCCGCAGCGGCGCATCTGGATACCTGCTGAAAGGCACCCCACGCACAGAACTTACCAACGCAGTCAAAGGCACTGCTGCCGGGGACACCCACATTGATCCCGGCGTGGCAGGCAAGCTCTTTTCTCAGGTTGCCAGATCCACCCCTGTGGCGAATACGACCGTAGTGCAAGATTTAAGCGAACGTGAGCTGGAAGTGCTCAAACTGCTGGCGGGCGGCTTGACAAACGCCGAAATTGCTGCAAGTCTGTACCTTACAAAGGGAACCGTGCGTAATTACGTCAGCTCAATACTCGCCAAGCTTGACGTTGAAGACCGCACCCAGGCGGCAATCTTAGCCATGCGCCACGGGTTGGTGGATATGGGGTTGGAGTAATCACAAAGGGTTATTTACTCAGTGGTTTCTGTGGCTTAACCCTCTAGCTATTCCTAATTAGCAACCCGCAATTACTAACTTGCTACTCGCAATCCCTAACACACATCCAGCAACTCAATTATAAATACAACGCCCTTACCAGGCTCGCTTTCTACCCGAATGACACCGCCATGCAACTCTACAATAGACTTCGCAATCGCCAAGCCTAACCCAGAGCCTCCTTCACCTCGACGGCGCGATTTATCACCACGATAGAAGCGATCGAACACGAAAGGCAAATCTTCTGCCGGGATGCCCGGACCGCTGTCCTGAACACGCAGCTCCACAAGATCTAAAGAACATCCAGCCGATAATGTGATACAGCCATCGACCGGGGTATAACGCAGGGCATTGTCCAATAAATTACCCAAAACCTGTATCATGCGGTCCTGGTCTATGCTGACTTCCGGAAGTGATGGAGCCAAGTGTACTTGCAGCGCAATGTTCTTTTGGCGAGCGCGCGGCGTGTAGCCAGCAACTACACGCTCTAACAACTCTTCAAGCGAGACAAAGGTACGTGAAAGCGGCAGCTCACCCGCATCGGACAACGAAAGTGTGCGCAAATCCTCCACCAGCCGGTTGAGCCGTTGGGCTTCATCATGAATAATGTAAAACGTATCAGATTTAGGCGGGAGAGCACCTTCATTGAGCGCTTCGGTGTGCCCCAATATTACACTCAGCGGCGTGCGCAAGTCATGGGCAATATCGGCTATCATTTTACGGCGCAAGTCACGCGAATGTTCAAGGTCGGCGGTCATTTGATTTACCGAGAGGGCTAAATCGCCCAATTCATCACGCGAACGGATAGTTACCCGTTGTGTCAGGTCCCCCTTGGCAACCGCACGAGCAGCCGCCTTTAGTTCTCGCAGTGTTCGGGTGAGAGTTCTGGCCAAAAACAAACCTAACAGCAGTGAAACCGCAATCGCTCCCAGCGCCCCGATAAGCAAGTAGCGGTAGAAGCGATTAAAAATTTCTGCTACGAACGGTCTCTCGGACAAACGGTTCGAACCGAAAATTATTGCACCGACCGCTTGCCCATCGACGAATATCGGCACTTTATTACCCATTTTTTGTCTTAATCGTTGATCTTCGGGGAATCCTCGCGAATCAGGGAAAATGATATTTCCTTTTTCGCCGGTAAGGATAAAGCCTCTTCCAAACTCGTTTACGAAAGACTGACTAATTATTAAGGCCTCTACACCCTGCCATCCATCGTTAGTGGTGTAATAGTCTGACAACCGGTTGATAAGGGTACCTTGGTTATGAGCGTCCAAGAAACTGCCAAACTCTCTTTCTGTGATTTGACCGGCAGACACCGCCATCCAGGCAATGCCTACCAGACTGACCACTAAAAAAGCGAGAACGAGCTTTAAGGTGATAGAGCGCATCGACTTACTCCGCGACGAAGCGGTACCCCACTCCATAGACGGTCTCGATGAGACGCGGTTGGCTCGGGTTGGTTTCTATTTTTGAGCGCAAGTTTCTAATATGGACATCAATCGTGCGTTCGTATCCCGCGAACGCCGTACCCTGTATCTGGTCAAGCAGTTCCAGGCGCGAGAAAGTGCGCCCCGGCGACGACATCAAGACCGCCAGCAGGTCAAATTCCGAGGGAGTTAAATCAGCGGATTTGTCATCAACCTTGACAAAATGCCCCTCCCGATCAAGTGTGATGCCTCCGCCGCGCAGCACCTGGGCAGGAGGCAGGCTTTGTCCCATTCTACGCATAACTGCCCGCACCCGGGCGGTTAATTCACGGGGACTGAATGGTTTAGTAACATAATCATCTGCCCCAAGCTCTAAACCCAACACCTTGTCGCCTTCCTCTACTTTAGCGGTGAGTAAGATGATGGGCGTTTCGCGTTCCTTGCGATGTTGGCGCATAAACTCGAAGCCGTCCATTTCGGGCATCAATATATCAAGAATGATCAGGTCAGGTTTACCCTGCCGGGCTACAAACAGCGCCTCACGCCCGTTCTTTGCGGTTACCACCCGAAAGCCTTCTTGAGTCAGATACGATTTCAACAGGGATACTAACCGTTCTTCGTCATCCACGACCAGAATTGTCTTTAACATCGTACTACTGCGACTCACTTTTTTTCTTGTACAGCTTCACTCATAAGCTTCACTTCCAACCCCTCGGCAAACCCAACTTCATTTTCAGTGCCAAAAATTTACCCATTATCGCACAGCTTTAGAGTATGGATAGGGCAGATCACACCAGTTGGCTTCGATATATTCCTCTGACTGATCCGTGTCACGGTCAGAATTTTTCAGAACTACCCCTTTTTTATCTAATATCACCTTTACCAACGAGCGAACCCCTGTAGAATTTTTCCATCGTCGGTTCACCGGGTCGAGGACGCTCCCGAGAGCATTCGGTAAACACCCATCTATGTTGCCTTTTTGCATTTAACTGGGTTTTCCCCGTCGAATTACCGCATATTGTATAGCCGTAAACTGGATCCCAATTTTCAACATAGTAAACCTGTACATCATAAATATCCCGATAGATCGTAAACTCCTTAACCGTCGGATTTTGATGATCACCTTCTGGGATCGTTAAACTATAAGTTACATCATCCTGATAACTCGTTGCTAAATTATCGAGGTGGATGAAGAGCTCAACCCCCGACTTGTTGACGATGGTCAGGCGAACCAGCGCAGTTTTTGTGGGCTTTGCACCCATCAGAAATAATGCCAGAATAGCGCTGATCAACGTTGCTCTTTGTATATTCACGGCCAATTTATCCCGATTTTCCTTCCAACAGCGTAATAACCGCCTCGATGAATGCCGGATTCACGCCTGAACCCGCCCCGCGCAGCCCGCCTCGTTCAGCAATTGCCGTTTCCCGCTGTTCAGGGCTTAATCCTGCTCCCCCAGCACCACTACCTGGACCACCACCGAAACCTCTTAGACCACCGCCACCCCCTGGACCACCACCGAAACCTGGAAATCCTTGACCGCTTTCACGCGCCGCTTGAGCCGTAGCTTGCATTTCGGGAGTAAAATCCCCACCCCCTCCGCCAAATGATAATCCTAATTCCTGAACCACCTCAAACATATCCTCGCGCCTGAGCTGCATGGCAGTGATAGCCGCGATCTGCTCGGGAGTCATGGTTTCCTGAATCTGATTATAGACCGCACCCACTTCCTCAGCGGCAGCGGTGTCGCTTGAACCCAGGCTGCGGGCAGCCTTCCACAATGGCAGCAGTTGTGCGGCCTGATTTGAATCAACCGCCAGGTCGGTATCCTCGAGGTTAAATGTTCCAAACACCAATTGCATTGGCACTGGGAGTGCATTTTCATAATCGCTGTTCAGAGATGTCTCAATATCGGATGTGTTACCGGCAGCATCTTCTGAAGCGCCCGCCTGTGGATTAGATGTACTGGATTCGCCGTCTTCGGTCGTGATAGCCGCCGTATCCGATGTGCTTGTATCAACACCTTCCGATGTAACACCAGTCTCATTTACGGTCTCGCCACAAGCAGCGAGAACCAAAATCAAGATCAATGATACTAGAATAAATGTCATCTTTTTCATTTATATTTTCCTTTCTTATACGTATTTACGATATTTTCTCTACCTTACATATCTAATGTGCTTTCACTGATTCATGGTTGCTAGTCCCTAGTCCTTGCATCCAAAATTTACTCATGCCGCAGCGCCTCGATCGGATCAAGCTGAGCAGCTTTATTGGCGGGATAATAACCAAAGAAAATACCTACCGCGGCGGCAGAACTGAAGGCCAGCAGGATAGAAGTGGGAACGACAACGGTTCGCATTCCACCTGCTTCACCAAAGAGCCAGGAGCCACCAACACCGGCAATCACGCCGATCAGCCCCCCTGCAAGGCTCAACAATAGTGCCTCTGTTAAAAACTGCCATCGAATGTCATTGGGGGAGGCGCCCACTGCCTGGCGGATGCCGATCTCGCGGGTTCTTTCAGTCACGCTGACCAGCATAATGTTCATGATCCCAATTCCCCCCACCAGCAGGGAGACCGCGGCCACCCATGCCAGCAGGTTCCGGAACGCTTCCGTGGTTGCCTCCTGGGTTTCAATAATGTCTTGCTGCGTTTGGACAACAAAATCAGGCGATTCGAGAGACACATCGTGACGTTTAGCGAGCAGGAGTTGGATTTGCAGGATGATATCATCGAGGTTTTCCTGATTCTCAATCTCGACATAGATGACCCGCACACGGTCTCCGAAGATCCTTGCAAACTGAGTAGGTGTGAATTTCTGGAAAACGACCGTGATAGGAGCATAAAGCCTGGCGTTATAATCCACATCACCCACCAACCCCTTTTCAGCCAACACACCGATAACGGTCAGCTTGGTGTTGTCCACCGCGACCGTTTGACCGACTGGGGGCGTATCCCCAAAAAGCTCCTGCGCTAAACTGCTTCCCAGAACCGCCACTTTCTGCGTGCGATCTACTTCAGTTTGGTTAAAATAACGACCTGCCTCTATGGACACATCCCGCACATCAGGAAAATCGGGCGTCGTACCCAGGATGGAAACTTCATCAATAGTAACACCATCCGCTTTGACACTTTGGGTGCTGCCCTGCTCAACGACTACCCCTGTTACTCCATCAACCTCTTCCGCGAGCGCAAAGGCATCGTCGTACACCAATCCGCCGCTGGGAGGCCCCTGACCTGCCCCACCACGCTGGAAATTCGAGTAGACAAAGACCAAATTGGTACCTAAACCTGTGATCTGTTCTTCGATCGTCGCTTCTGTGCCAGCGCTTATGGAGATCATAACGATCACCGCCGCGACACCGATAATAACACCCAACATGGTCAGCAGGGAACGCAGTTTATTGCTCGCCAGCCCTTTCCAGGCAACTCGCAATACTTTAGATAGCGACACGAGATTCTACCTTTGGGCTGGCTGCAGGCACTTCATTCCCATTTGGCTCATCAAACTCAATACGACCGTCACGGAACCGGATAGTTCGCTGGGCGAAGGCAGCTATCTCCATTTCGTGGGTAACCATGACGATGGTGCTGCCCCCTTCGTGCAGTTCAGTTAAAAGCCCCATTATCTCTTCGCTTGATTTTGTGTCCAGGTTGCCGGTAGGCTCATCGGCCAAGATGATTACCGGGTCATTGACCAGCGCCCGGGCTATCGCCGCACGCTGCCCCTGACCT
This sequence comes from uncultured bacterium, assembly GCA_965603285.1. Taxonomy (GTDB): domain Bacteria; phylum Chloroflexota; class Anaerolineae; order Anaerolineales; family UBA4823; genus JAUWPO01. Next base: position 10,068 of record CBFDCK010000055.1, on the reverse strand, counting down.
CCTGACAACTCCTGGGGCAGGTGCTGCACCCGGTCGGCCAGACCTACCGAAGCCAACACTTCCAACGCCTTCTCCTTCTGTTCGGCGTCAGTCATACTATTATGATGGTTGTACAACAAGGGCAGCATCACGTTTTCCAGAGCCGGTGTGCGGGGGAGCAAATTATACGATTGGAAGACAAAGCCGATCTGACGGTTGCGGATAGCAGCCAACTGCGCCTTGTCAAGATTGCTAACGTCCTCCCCTGCAAGGAGGTAGCTCCCGGAGGTCGGGCGGTCCAAGCAGCCCAGGATGTTCATCAGGGTACTTTTACCGGAGCCAGAGGGTCCCATAATTGCGACGAACTCGTTCTCTTCAATACGCACACTCACCCCATCCAGCGCTCGCACCTGTACCTCGCCCATACCATAGATTTTAGTTACATCCGTGGTTCGAATAATTGTCTGCTTTGTCATGTCCCCATCCACTATTCCGTCTCCACAATCCCGGTCGTAACAATTTCGCCGGGCTGCAAGCCGGTCAGGATCTCTGCAGAGGTGAAGTCCATTAACCCAACGGTCACCACCCGCAGTCTTGGTTCCCCATCTTGCATCACAAAGACGGCGTACTCCCCGGGACTCAATTCGTGCAAGGCTTCCACAGGAACAATAACCGCATCCTGCGCCTTTCCAGCGATCACATCTACTGAGGCGTTCAAACCAACGAGCAAAGTTTGAGGTTCGGCAAGTGAACTTGCATCGAGTTGTGCAAGTGCGCTGACCACCTGAGTACCCGAAACGTCTATCAAACTGGGGTTTACCTCCACAATACGACCGCTAAAGACATCATCAACCAAGGCATCGAAGATCACTTCCACTTCATAATCGAGCGCTATTTTGTCCAGATCGATTTCATCCAGGAAGACTTCTAACACCGGTTGGCTCAAGTCAGCCAGCGTGATGATTGGAGTCGTACTCACGTTCTCACCCACGTTTGCCAATATATCCAAAACGGTACCGTCCATCGACGCCAACAGATCAACGAAGACCTGGGCTTCCTGCGCCTGAGCTAACATAGCTTCGGCGCTGGCAAGCTGAGCTTCCGCCAAGGCTATATCATCAGGATTAGGACCCGCTATCAATTTCTCGTAATCCGCCCTGGCTTTCTCCAGATTGGCTTCAGCAGTCTCCACTTCATATTCATATTCCAGGCGTTTCACTGCTGCGTTGTAATCGCTCTGTGCATCATACATTTCCTCCAGGAGATTCTGGCGTGTCGCGTTGCTCGAAGACAAGTATTTATACGGCTCGAATGCATCCCGAGCCTGGTCTAGCTGCTCCTTCATTAGGTCGAGGGCTTCTATAGGATCTAGATCCACCTGATCCATTTGCACCGTGTAATTATCCAATTGATATTGGGCGTCTTTTACTTCCAGCGCGTAAGCAGCAAGGGCCTGCATAGCTTCGGCTTTTTCTGCATCGGCGTTTAAATATAGATCATCCAATGCCTGCTGGGCTGAAATTATTGAAAGTTCCGCATCGGCTAGCGAAGATGCGATTGACTCCTCCGTCTCGTTTGTCTGCAAACGCGCCAGGACCTGCCCTTGCTGTACTTCCTCCCCCACACGTACGAGCATTTCACTCAGCACCCCACTCTCCTGAAAACCGAGACCGATCTCAGAAGCAGGGACGATCTGACCGGCTCCACTGGCGAAGATAGTAAGATCCCCGCGTCTGGCGACCGCTGTTTGGACGGGCGTCTCTTCTGCTTCCGCGTCGCTTGGCATATAGAAGTTGCGGTAGAGCAGATATCCTCCAGTTATGAGGACGACAAGCGTAATAACAGCAATCCAAAATTTCTTTTTACGTATCATAGTAGTTTGCACTCATTGATAAATCTGTATTATGGCTTTAGCTTCCCAATATAACAAAAGAGGTTGAAGAAATAGTTAGGAAGTTATGTAGAAATTATGAAGAAATTCGCGAATGAGTATGTGTTTTAATCCTTCAGATGCCAACTTAAAAAGGGCGTGGTCTGTATCCATGCCCTTTTTTATATCTCGTATCAGCGGGGAACTAACGTTGGGCTATCATTTTCTCTCAAGCCTGTGCCGCTCACCTATCATCTGTTTCTACACCCACTCAGGTGGTTGAGCATTTGGTCAGCCTGCTCCTGGGTAATGCTGCCATCAGCGACGGCTTGCTGCAGCATTTCAGCACGGGCAGCCTGCAAAGCGGTCTGAACTTCAGCCATATCGAGACCCGACTCTTCAACCAATGTACGAATGGTCTCACCATCGGCTAAATATTCCTCAAGTTCCTCTACCGTTATACCCAGCACTTCAGCAAGTGTGGTCTGCCTGGCTGTACCATCTTTATCTATCAAGCCAAATCCGCCTTTCCCAGCGCGACCAAATCCATTCTGCTTGCTCTGGCGATTGAGCATTTGGTAAGCCTGCTCCTGGGTAATGCTGCCATCAGCGACGGCTTGCTGCAGCATTTCAGCACGGGCAGCCTGCAAAGCGGTCTGAACTTCAGCCATATCGAGACCCGACTCTTCAATCAACGTGCGAATAGTCTCGCCATCGGCTAAAGCACCTTCGAGTTCCTCAACCGATATCCCGAGTAACTCGGCAATCGCGGTGTTTAGGGTTTCGTTGTTTCTAAAACCTGGACCTCCGCCTGGCCCTGGCCCGGGTGGACGCCCAACTGCTGACCTAGAACCCAAACGATCGGGTAGTGTTTGCCCTTGGGCGAAGGCTATTGTTGCCCCGGCGAGCACGACCAAAGCAACGAGCACCGAAACAAATATTACTACTCTTTTATGCTTTTCCATTGTTATTACCTCCATAAGTATGTGTCCGCCCAGAATAGTGTAAATTCTTTACTCGTTTCTGGACTTTCGATTTTGTGCCCAGAGCATACCAAAAGATTGTTCAGAACTTATTAAGGACTGATTTGGAAATAATGTGGGTCTTTTCCCACCCCACAACAAACAAAGGCGGCTCCCACGCCGCCCAAAATTCATCTCATTCCAAAGTAGCCGATGTCATCACATCCCCTTCTGGAGTCCTTTCCTCCATCGCCAGGAGAAAGCCGGCGTACATCAAAATCACCCCAATCAATTCGCTGACGTACAAATAATCCACCAAACCAGCTTTAACAAACGAACCCGCCATAGCCGGCATCAACGCTCCTGCCGCGATCAGGATGTTGCCTACCATACGTTTGGCGAGCACCTTCTTACGCCAGAATAGGTATGCCGAATAAATCGCACCGCCCACCAGCGCGATCGTACCGTAGACATTGAGCAGTATGGTCAAACCGATGGTAGCCCCGTTTCGCACCAAAATTTCTTTATATTGGGCTGATGCCGGCTGACTCATGTCATAGGAAACAGCTTCGGGCGTGATCGGTGCTGCGATCATTAATCCCAAGGAAATCAGGGAGAGGATCACTAACACCACCGCCAGGCTTCTCGCCACACCGCGTTTGCGTACCAAAAGGTACACAGTCCCCTGCCCCAGCCAGGCTGCCGTCAGCATCGCGCCGCTGAGGTACCACAACTTTATCACCCACTCACTAAACGTGAAAGCCAAGATCACTTCGGTCAGCGTTCCCAGACCGTAAAACACCAAGCCAATACCCCAAAAGAGCAGGTGATTGGTCCGCTTGATGCGGTATCTGTGGAGCACGGCAGCAGCGAAGATAAAAGAAATGATGGTTGATAAAATCGAAATATATTGCACGATTACCTCCAGGGGATAAGGGAGAGGTGAGAGGGGTTGGGGGATAATGTTTAGTCGTTCAGATCCCAGGAGTCAAGCCATACAAGGAGAGCGCCACAATAACCAGTGTCGCCAGCAAGCCTATTAGAAGAAGGATCAACACAATCGGCACCAGGTACTCGTTCCACTTTGACGGGGTGAAGCGTTTACTCTGGGGTTTAATACCGGTTCCTTTTTTTCTCATAATTCTCCATGCAGCATACCCAGCAAGTGGTCGAGCACCTTTTCGCCCTGCAAGCGCAAAGCGCTGTGTTCGTGCTCGCTGGTAACCCACAGCTTGATACCTTTTATATTGGCAGCTGTACCCTCAGAGAATATTCGCTCCACGTACATATCGTTGTAATAAACCGCCGCCGCACACGGCACACGGTTCTCTCTCAATTTGGCGATATCGTAAAGCCTAGACCAGCCCTCATAAACTGCCAGGATATCAGCAGCTCCTTTGAGCGGTCGAAGGTGCTCGTATTCATCGAACATCCAGGGGTAGATCATCTCACCAGTGAAGTAAACCGGTTTATCCGGCTCCAGATCGAACTCAGGGAACTCCACCCGCATACGTTCAGCAGACCAATTGGAAGCCCCCTCCTGGCAGTAAATCGCCTCGTGCAGGACCGCATAAATGGGGTTGGTCTCAAAAGGTTGGGCGTTCTCCACCCCGCGCAGGAACGGGTAGCTGAGCTCACGACCCCCAGCGCCATCCACAAATGCCCTCTCCAGGAGATAATGCACCTTTTCAAATCCATCGCTGGCACCGAATGCCATTCCCAACTGTTGGAAGCGCCTGGGTGTTAATCGACCTCCACCAGGTAAACGAACATTGAACTCTTGTATGTATGCGACGATATCCTGCGCCAGCTCCGTATCCTGTGGATAACGTTCGTGATATTGCTGGTTTTTCTCGATTACACGCCGGTATGTAGCGCGGTATATATCATCTAGCGAGCATTCTAAGGGGGGCAAACCACCGGTGAAGATCATTTCCCGCAAGCCTTCTGGAGCCGCTGATAGATATTGGAGAGCACAGAAGCCTCCGAAACTTTGACCCAGGACGCTCCAGGGTTGGTCTTCCCCCACCAGTGAGCGCCGAATCCACTCCGCGTCGTGCACGATGGCATCCCCGCGAAAATGCTTCAAATAATCCGCCTGTGCCTGGGGGTTTGCGAAACCAGTCAGAGTCTGAGACAGCACCGGGGTGCTGCGAGCTGTGCCGCGCTGGTCAAGCAGGAAAACGCGGTATTCCTGCAGCGCCCTCTTCAACCAGCCGGACCGTTCGGTTGGGCGCGGGGAGCCAAAGCCGGGTCCGCCCTGCAAAAAGAGCAGCCAGGGCAGATCGTCGTGCTCCTTGTCTGGTGCAACGATCTCACGCCCAAATACGGTTATCGTCTTTCCATCCGGCTTACTGTGATCAAGCGGGATAGTAAATTCGTGATCGGTTATTACCAGACCGGGTATGCGATGAACGAGGTTTTGCATGGAATTGTTAGCTCCTGTTTATAGAACCACCCACAAATTATGAACACGAATACACGAATTCCTCAAACGCTTTCAATTATAACTTACCGGAAAATCTCCCAATTCTTCGTGCAATCGTGATGTGTTCGTGGACATCAAATCCGAACCTCGATCATATATCTTCAATCCGATGTATTAGTATCGCGCAACCGTGCTCCAGTTATTCTTAGAATAATCTGTTGCACTTAATACTTGAATCCAAGTTTTGAGTAAGTGGTTTGATTACATCTGATTAATCCAATAGTTATCGAATTGGTGGAGTTATTTCAACAACCTGGGCAATCGTGAGTGGGGAGAAAGCTTTGGCAGGGAGAGTAGAAGGGCGGCGAGCGATAGCGAGAGCGTTTAGGGGTAATAAATCCCCAGCGCCTTTACGATCGCGGTTTCAGGTGCATGGCGTGCTTATCACCTAAGCATCAGTGGCAGATACACATTCACAAACAGTGTGCAGCGGGCGATGTTGCCCAGGTCTGTCAGCGACCCGTCGCCGGTCCCGGTGAAGTCTCCCCCCACGTACAGGTCGCGCCCGGACACCGCCAGCGCATGAACATTATCGTCTAAGCCCTGGTTGGGCATTGCATGCCAGGTACCGGCAGTGGTATCGTAGCGGGCGATGCGGCCCAGGTACATCTTACCGTTGCCAGTTTGGGTGAAGTATCCCCCAACGTACAGGTCGCCCCCGGACACCGCCAGCGTGACAACCCAATAGCTCAAGCCCTTGTTGGGCAGCGCGTTCCAGGTACCTGCAGTGGTATTATAGCGGGCGATGTTGCCCAGGTCAGTCAGCGTCCCGTCGCCGGTTCCGGTAAAGTCTCCCCCCACGTACAGGTCGTCCCCGGACACCGCCAGCATGGCAACCCAAAAACTCAAGCCCTGGTTGGGCAGCGCGTGCCATGTGCCGGCGGTGGTATTGTAGCGGGCGATGTTACCCAGGTCCGTCAGCGACCCATCGCCGGTTTGGGTAAAGCCTCCCCCCACGTACAGGTTGTCTCCCGACACCACCAGCGCAAAAACATCATAGTCCAATCCCTGATTGGGCAGCGCGTTCCAGGCACCTGCAGTGGTATCGTAGCGGGCGATGCTGCCCAGGCCCGTCAGCGACCCGTCACTGGTTCGTGTAAAGGACCCCCCCACGTACAGGTCATCCCCGGACACCACCAGTTCATATACCACACCACTATTGGGGGACCCGGTGTTCAAACCCTGGTTGGGCAGCGCGTGCCATGTGCCGGCGGTGGTATTGTAGCGGGCGATGTTACCCAGGTCCGTCAGCGACCCATCGCCGGTTTGGGTAAAGCCTCCCCCCACGTACAGGTCGTCCCCAGACACCGCCAGCGCACGAACATCATCGTCCAAACCCTGGTTGGGCAGCGCCTGCCATGCCCCGGCCGTGGTATCGTAGCGGGCGATGTTGCCCAGGAACTGCAGCGTCCCTTCACCGGTTACGTGGAACCGACCCCCCACATACAGATCGTCCCCGGACACCGCCTGTGTATAAACTCTACCGCCCAAGCCCTTGTTGGGAAGCGCGTGCCATGCAATTGGCGGGGCGGCGGGGCGGGAGACCGGTTTGAAGAGCGGCCCGCGCTCGCCGTCCAGAGTCACTTTCCAGCCGCGCAAGTCCAACGTCCCCTGGAAGCCGGTGGTGGTGTCCAGCGTGCCGTCCGGGTTAAGCAGCCCACCCGGCGATACTGCTCCGGCAATGGGAGCTGGATCTGCCTGGACCGGCTTGGCGGGGGCTGCTCCCAACGCCCCGGCCAGCAAGGCGGCGATGAAGAGCAGACGCAGGGCTTTGGCGAGGGGTCTACGAGCGAGTGAAGAACGTCGGTTTAGCATGGAATTCTTCCTTAACTGATTCCGGACCTTTCACACAGCCTGGCGAGCGGTTAGATTGTTGTATCAGTTTTTCAGATAACGCCTCACACTTACGACGAATGATCGAGTACAAAACCATAAGTGATGTCTAAGCCGCTGGCGGGCTATTCACCTGGTTTATATACAAACAGCCGAAGATCTCCTTATTTGTACAAGAATTTTGTCTTCGGCAGGTCAAAGATTTTATATTGTTTTATGCCGCTGTGATGTAATCAACAGTGATTGATTGTTGTCTTATTGTAGCACATGGAAACGACGGTCAGCGCACAACTCAGCAGTACGGTTAGGCAAACAGCCATCGGCTGGAGCACCTGCTTTCAACAGTTGGGCCGGCTTCTATACTGAAACGGGGTAGCCGGCAGTAAAGAACACTGCTGGCAGTAAAGATCACTGCTGGTAGTAAAGAACACTGGGCAGCAAACACCATTGGACAACAAAGAACGTTGCTGTGGAGATTGAATCTCAATACCTACCGCAGTATGAACCCATCCCGCAAAGGGTCGTCCGGGTCGATAAGCAACTCGCTGCGCCCGCATATGTGGGCAGTCCCGATTATCTTCGGAATGACGGCCTCGTAAGGGCCAAATTTCGTGATCTCAATGATCTCCCCTGTGAAGCAGGTTCCTAAAATGCTCTCGACCACGAACGGCTCTCCGGCATCCAATTCCCCACGTGCATAGTGAATTGCCGCCCTGCCACTCAACCCGGTGCCTGTCGGGCAGCGGTCTACTTCGCCATCCGCAAATACACACACATTCCGGCTGTGGTGACCGTATTCATGAGCGTCGCCGATAAAAATCGTGCCGTACAGGAAGCTCAAATCGGGTTCAAAAGGGTGTTCAATAACCAGGCTGTCCATTACTGCATGTTTGATCCGCCCACCAACATCGATCAATTCCCGGTAGTTCTCTTCCGCCAAGCCCACCCCGGCTTCCTCCGCCCGGCAGTAAGCGTAAAAAGCGCCTCCGAAAGCCACATCGTAATGGATGGTTCCAAAACCGGGTACCTCTACGGTTTGATCGAGGGCGTAAACGAAAGAGTGAACGTTATGAAAGGAGACTTGCTTGACAATACCGTCCTCACGGCGAGCGAAAGCCGTCACGCGTCCGGCGGGAGTATCCATCTTGATGACCGGTTCGTCGCCTTCCATTTGGATCATGCCAGTATCTAAGACCACTTTAGCGAGACCGATGATGCCGTGACCGCACATGGTGCTGTAACCCGCGTTGTGCATGAAAAGCACCCCCAACGTTCCGTCCGGTGTTACCGGTTCTGTGACCAGGCAGCCGTACATATCGGCGTGGCCGCGCGGCTCCCACATTATCGACGTACGCAGGTGATCCAGATTTTGACGGGCGTAGCGGCGCTTCTCCAAGATAGTCTCTCCTGGCAGGTAGGGATAACCGCCGGTGACCACCCGCAGCGGTTCCCCCGCTGTGTGAGCCTCTGTGGTGGTGATACGCAGCCAATTGGAGGGCGGCACCCAGTTCAGCTCTTTATTCATGAATCCCTCTCGAACAATCACACGAATTCTTCCCAGGTCGGCTTCCTTGGATTAGGACTGTCTAATAACTGAGCCGAGACTTAATCTCCAAACTTGATCCCCTGCGCCAGGGGCAATTCGCCTGAATAGTTGATCGTGTTCGTCTGGCGGCGCATGTAAGCTTTCCAGGAATCAGAACCGGACTCGCGCCCGCCGCCTGTCTCCTTCTCACCGCCAAATGCCCCGCCGATTTCAGCCCCCGATGTGCCTATGTTCACGTTTGCAATTCCACAGTCCGAGCCGCCGGGAGCCAAAAAGGCTTCCGAATATCGTACATTGTTGGTGAAAATTGCGCTCGACAATCCCTGCGGGACGTCATTGTGCATATAAATGGCCTCATCCAGATCCCCATATTCCATCAGGTATAAGATCGGCGCAAAAGTCTCAACCTTGACGATATCGGTCTGGGCAGGCATTTTAACGATGGTGGGTTCGACGAAGTTAATACCCAGGTCAGGGCGCATTTTTCCACCGGTCAGGATCTCACCACCCTGCTCCTTTGCCGCCTCAAGAGCCTCAAACATCTCTTCGACCGCCTTCCCTTCAACCAGAGGTCCCATTAAAATTCCAGCTTCCAATGGGTCACCAATGGGCACCTGTTGGTAGGCGTCCACCAGAGCGCGGGTCAGGCTGGGGGCGATGTCCTCCTGCATGATGATGCGGCGCGTGGTCGTGCAGCGCTGTCCAGCCGTGCCTACTGCCCCAAACAGGATCGCTCTCACGGTCAGATCCAAATCGGCGTCCTCGGTGACGATGATGGCGTTGTTACCACCCAATTCCAGTATCGTGCGCCCGAAGCGTTCCGCAACCATACTCGAGACATGACGACCGACCCTGGTCGAACCGGTGAAGGAGATCAACGCCAGGCGGGGGTCGCTAAGCATCAAGTCCCCTACATCTCTCCCGGAACCAATCACCAGATTGAATATAGCGCTCAAACCGTGATCGGCCGCGACATTGTTAGCAATCTTCTGCACCGCGATGCCGCACAACGGCGCCAGCGAGGAGGGTTTCCACAGCACGGGGTCGCCACAGACAGCGGCGATGGCAGTGTTCCACGCCCACACAGCAACCGGGAAGTTGAAGGATGTGATCACACCCGCCACCCCCAACGGGTGCCACTGCTCGTACATGCGGTGACCCGGGCGTTCAGAGTGCATGCTGAGACCGTAAAGCTGGCGCGAAAGACCAACCGCGTAATCGCATATATCAATCATTTCCTGCACTTCGCCGTGTCCTTCGACCCTGATTTTTCCCATTTCCAGAGCAACCAGGTCGCCCAACGGTTCTTTGAGCTCCCGCAGCGCATCTCCCAAGTCGCGCACTACCTGACCACGCTTGGGCGCCGGCACGCCCCGCCAGGACAGAAAGG
>CBFDCK010000054.1:0-17991 GCA_965603285.1 uncultured bacterium | reverse complement strand
GCTTCATGCGAACGTATACTTCTGAGGCCGGGTTTTCCCCCACCAGTACTGTTGCGAGCCCGGGAGGAGGGTAGCCCTCGGCGACCATCTCGGCGACATCTTCGGCTACCTGCTCGCGCACCTTCAGACCAATCGCCTTGCCATCAATAATTTGTGCTGACATAACATTCTCCTTTTCTGTTTTTTTAAATGTTTTTATTATTGCAACTAACCGTATTTACATCACCCACAATTATGCTCGAATTTATTGCGCCTGACAATTGACATATGTCACATTGGAACATATACACTCTTCAAAACCAGTGTTATGTAAAAAGTTTTATCACTGCGAGCCGAGCGCGGCAGTCTCATTATTGGGCAGCAAAGGCTCGCCCTGACCCGTCTCCCCCATAATATCTAAAAATCGGCCTTCGATTTTCGAAACCAGCAAATTCACAGGCTGGTCGGATATAGGAACCTGCCCACCTGCCATTGAACCATGTCCCCCAGCTTTCCCCGGTGGGAAAATCACACGCTGCACGATAATGCCTGCATCTTCTCCCCCAGTCTCAGTGCGCAGCGACAGATATAATGTTGCGCCATGGTAGCCCGAACAAAGCACGGCGCGTGCGTCCTGCAAACGAATGAGCATATCTGCAATCTCGGCCACAAAATCTGGTCGATGCATCTGCCCCAGATAAACCATGACAGTTCGACCAAATATACGGGCTGCTTCTAAACCCTGGCTAAAAGCGCGGAAATAATCCTTCGACAGACCTGCTTGTTCGACTTTTATCAACAGGGAATGGTCTATCATTCCCAGCATCTTAAAATATATCGCCTGATCTATCGCTGAGGCGCCACGTGAAAGCCCGCGCGTATCGGTTTGAATACCATAAAATACCGCCGTTGCAAGTACCGGGTCAAGTGTTACCCCGGCTGCTTCCAGGTACTGGTAGACCATACTAACCGTCGCGCCCACATCAGGGCGCACATCCACGTAGCGCACCAATTTCATACTTTCGCGCAGCGGGTGGTGGTGGTCGATGACAATATCAGGGATCAATTGGTCCGGCAAGTTATTATTGCCCGCCGCCGGTTGGGTATCCACAAGTGCTATGGCTGAATAATCCTCCAGGCGGGATAATTCCTGGGAGTACTCCCACTCCGGGGTCAGTATCTTCAGCATTGCTTTGTTTTCAGCCCTGGCTACTAATCCACTGTAGATCATCCTGGCAGGTATTCCCCAGGTCCCCTCAAACAACGCCGCCAGTCCTTTTCCAGCAGCCAGCGCGTCGGGGTCAGGGTTTTCATGGGTCACGATCAACACTGGTCCACGCCCAGCCACGCTCTGCAATTCATCCATCCGGTTTTGATCAATCGGATTAGGGAGAGGAATCATCAACTCGTTCATTTGTATTTCAGTTCTCTAATTATCATGATTCAGGTTCCTCGCTTATAGTGACCTGTACTTCTGAGGGAAACAATTCTATTGAGATCCCCGATGGTGCCTCATATTCCAAAGGCAGGACATGTATCCCAGGAAGAACATCAGTTACATCCACATAAATTACGACCAATGACAGGTCTGCCTCTATTTCATCTAAAATGGGCTCTGGACCGATCAGCAGAACCGATACCTGCTGAGGTGAAATTTCTGCTGAATAAGTTATAGGCAGCCCGCGGGTTGCAGGCGCGACCGTTTGCAACAGATAATTAGTTACCGGGGAAACAAAAATGCTAACAACCGCGTTGTCCACAGTCTCTCCCTTTTCCCCCTTCCCGACAACCCCATCCGGTAATATCAACGGGACATCCAGGGTTAACTCGCTGTACACGTTGGTCAATGTTATCGGAGCCGTCAAGATAAAATCACCAACACTTTCGAGCGCTGTGCGCGGTCCGGTCAGGGTCAGTGAGGTGGGAGACAGACGTACGCTCGTAATCTCGTACCCATCTTCCAATGTGTCCGCTCTAAGATCAGCTTGAATTGGCACCTGGCGTGTGAATTCTGTATGTTCAATAGGAACCGTCGCCAATACCTCTGCCGGCATGATGCGCACATCTTCGACCCAGCTACCATTCTCATCGAGAGGTATCACCAGGAGCGACTCCTGGAAATCCGTCCGGTTTCCATTTAAAGTAAGCTCAGCTCTGACTTCAACAACCTCCTCAACAAGTGATTCTGGTCCGTCTAGTATGACCGTTTCAGGTGAGATACTTATTTCACCCAGGGTGTAGCCAAATGGGAGTGCCTCCGAATCCAGGATATTCACTGTTGGCGTCACTTCAACACTGATCTCGGGTTCAAGTGCCACGTTGACAAAGTCTGGTACGACCGATATCACTTGGGCGCGTTCATCCGCTAAAGAAACCTCAACGGGGACACGGTGAACACCCGCAGGTAGATTTCCCAAATCCACTTCAGCCCGTATTGTTGCAGTGCTGAGATCGGCTAGTCTATCCCTCGTTGTTTGCACTTTTATGTTAGCCGTTTCGGGAATCTCGGACATGAGGATCAAGTCCGGTTCTGGTGATGTGACGATGATCGGTACATCTTTTATAAACACCTGTTGTGGAGGATTTGTTTGATAGGTAACCCCCACCCATGCGATTATCGCCAGACCCACTGCCAGAATCAAATTGTAGATTGTGGCTTTCGTACCTCCTCCCTGCAGCCAGCTCCAGCGCGAGCCTCCATCTCCTGTAAGTTGGTCCTGGAAACGTTCCAACCACGCCTCAAGCCTATCATCTGACAAGCCGCGATAAATGCGTCCATTAAATGCTACCGAGATGCGACCTGTTTCCTCCGATATCACAATCACCAATGCGTCCGGTACCTGGTTGCTAAGACCCAGAGCAGCTCTGTGACGCGTCCCAAAGCGGGAATCATCCACCTCTTGGGTCTGAACCGGAAGAATACAACCGGCAGCAACCAACCGGTCACCCCGTAATACCACCGCGCCGTCATGCAGGGGTGATCTCTGGTTGAAGATCATTAACAGCAGTTCGCTGCTTAATTCCTCCGCCTGGATCGGGATCCCTGTTTGGATGATCTCCTCCAGCGATGTTTGACCCTCCAGGACGATCAGGGCACCTTCATTACGCGCTGCAAGTTGATTTGTAGTAGCGATTATCGTTTCTTTAAAACGATCGAACGTTGATCGGTACCCGTGACGGCGCCCTATCCTTCCCAATCTTGTCAAGGCACGCCGCAGTTCGTCTTGAAACAGCCAGGGCAGGGCAATCAACCCTGCCAGCAGTAAAGCGCGCACTACATATCCGAATGTATTTAGAGGCAATAACAACAGGATTAGCACTCCCAGTATGGCAATGATGATCACCCCCCGCAGCATCTGCAAGGCGCGGGTCTGGTATAAAGCCTGGAAGGCGACGAAAAAGATAGCCGCCACCAGCACAATGTCCACCACATCGGCGAGCGTTATGTGACTGAACAAGTAAGCAAATTGGAACAGGAAACCGGTTGTAGTCTCAATCATCTAAATAGGGACCAATCTCCAATTGATTTGACAGGCAATTAACACAAGAACGCCTATCAAAATAAGAAAGGCAGACTGCCGCTTCTTCATAAAGGCAGCCAGGTACCAATGCCGCCCTCCTTGGCGCGCCGAAAAATTTCAGGTGCCACTGCCATATCATCAATCGCCAGACCAAGGTTTATGGCTAACGTGCGTTCATTTTCCCCTTCCCTGCCGGGTTTTAATCCTGCCGCGAGCTCACCGAGGTCAGCGTAGGGATCCGGAGTGCTCTGGAAGTATCCAACGCTGCGGTAATAAAAAAACTGGCCGTTATCATCTGTGCATAATTTATCCATCTGAGCCATCGCGGCGGGCTGCCAATAGCTGTCAAAATCTACAGCGGACGCAAAAGCGCCAGGCTGCAGCCAGCCCTGTTCTATTGCGGGTTCAGGATGCTCCAGGATCGGACCTGATGTGACCACCAGATCGCTCTCTACCACAGCCTGCTTGGGATTATCCACACCCACGATCTCAAGACCAAGTTTTGCAGACATCTCCTCGATGTACTGTTGTTGGACTTCCGGCACGATGTCATAAGCGTAGACATGTTTGACCGGAAACAACACGGATAACGCCTCCAGGTTTGTGCGACCCTGAACGCCGCACGCCAGGATGCCGACAACCTCACTTTCGGGACGCGCAAGGTATTTGGCGGAAAGCGCGGAAGCCCCAGCAGTTCGATAGGCAGTAATCCATGTGCAGTCCATCACCGCGTAGGGTAAACCGGTCTCATCATCGTTCAAGATCAATAGACCGCTTATATACGGTAAGCCGCGCTTCTGGTTTTCGGGGTAGCCGCTCACCCACTTAATCCCCGCCGAATGCAAGGCAGGAATATAGGCGGGCATGGCGTGGATGAATGCATCCGGCTGAGTGTGTATTCCGGGTTTGGGCGGCATTTCCACCCGCCCGGCTCCTTTCTCCCGGAAAGCATCTCCAAGAAGTCCAATAATGGTCGCCATTTCCAGCCCCACTTCTTCCACGTCGGCTCGTGATAGATATAACAATTGATTTGTCTCCATTATAGGGCTCCTTCCTCAACTGCGCTTTGTTTTCGCCTGTATGATAACACCAACAAGGAACAATCCCACGAAGATCATCGTGGCAAACCAGCCTTCTGGATCTATTGCCTGAACTACAAGATTAGCGCCAATTAAAGAGGACATCAGGACCAACGCCCAATCAAATAATACCGCCACCAGCACAGCACCGATGACACCGCCAATTAAAACAAGTATCCAGGTTGGCAAATCAATTCCCAGATTTAACAGGGACACAATGTAGATTGCCATATATCCACCGGCTACAAACCCAGCCACACCCACTGCGATTCGCTTCAAGAATAAAGCCAGAACGGCGAACAATACCCCTGTTATTAGAGCTAATACCAGGAGTGTGGTTTCGGATTCGCCTGGGAAAAAGCGCTCAGCCATACCGATACCAATAGTAAACCCCACTACACCGACAAACAACCAGAACAGCTTTCTGCCTGCGATGAGCATTACAATGCCAAGACCAATAGTGACGAAAAAAGTCATGCGGACTCCCTATGGAAGAGCGGATTTAAGCACCGACAAATCCTCGAAGAAACGAAGACAAAAAAGAATTACAATCGTCTATCTATTGTACTATCATCCAGAGACATTCTTGGTACAATAATCGCCATGCCTTTAACTACTGGATTGGGGTTTTGATAATGGATAAAAGACAGCTCTTTAGAATCCTTTTGCTCTGGACGGTGCTCCCGCTAATGATATCAAGCTGCAGCAGCGAAAGCGCGGACAATGCACCTAGAGCGGTTGAAACTTATCTAGGGGCATTAGTGTCCAAGGATGAAAACCAGATGATCAACCACTCCTGTTCGGATTGGGAGTCGCAGGCGAAACTCGAACTCAATTCTTTCGCTGCCGTTGAGGCATCCCTGGAAAACCTCAACTGTGAGACCAGCGGTCAAGAAGGTGATTACACACTGGTGGACTGTAGTGGCATCATCATTGCCAACTACGGCGCTGAAGTCCTCGAAATTGATCTGCAAGAACGTACCTTCCAAGTCCTTCAGGAAGGGGGTGAATGGCGGATGTGCGGTTACCGCTAACCGTTATTTACACCAATTTTAAGAAAACAGGGGCGCCAATATTCAATTTATCGAAGATTATAATTTATTTGAAAGTTGATTCTGAATACATATGCGCAAATATATCTCACAAGAAAACATCTTCGCTTTGATCGTCTGCTTGATCCTAATCGCCCTGCTCATTATGACCACCGATCAGGCTCCCCAGTGGATATACCAGGGCTTCTAGTTACCCACCCAAATAAAACCTGTCACAGCGATGAATCCCACCCATATTCTGGTCTTTACGGCTTTCGCTCTTTTCTTCGGTTGGGCAGTGCCATCACGCTGGCGGGGTTGGGTGTTGTTGGGCAGCAGTGTGAGTGCCATTTACTGGCTGCAGCCATCAACACCGCTGCGCAACTTCGATTTCTGGTTCCCAACTGCCAGTATCGCCCTGACCGTATTCGTCTGGGTCGTCACTCGTGAAGCAAATGAAAATTCAGGGCGCAAGACGCTCATCGCAGCCCTGGTCGTATCTGGCATCGTCCTGCTCCTGGGAATCACCCGCTATATCGATTTTCTGTGCTGTCTGACGCCAAGTCGTCCCCCCGACCTCTCCAGGATCGCTCTTATTGTTTTTTTGGTCGCAGGTGCGGCTGCCATACCTTACTTCTTTCTACCCAGAAACCGCTTCCTGCCTGCTTTTACTATTCTTTTCATTCTCAGCCTTTTCATAATTTTAAAAACCGATTCCCTGGCGCGGTCCGCCAGCGCCGTCTTGCGTACTACTACTAGTCAATCGGTTGAGCTTGCCAGCGTCATCGACCTGCCCTGGCTGGGATTCTCATTTCTGGCATTTCGTCTGCTGCACGTTCTGAGAGATTACCAGTCCGGCAAGCTCCCCACTTATTCATTGAGCGAGTTCGTAACTTATGCAATTTTCTTCCCCACTTATATAGCGGGACCAATCGACCGGTCGCAGCACTTTATTGGTAATCTGCGAAAAGTAGAAGCGGCTGAAGATCTAAACGACCCAAATGGCAGGGCATCAAATCGGTTTGTGGGAAGCCAGAGGATCCTGATTGGAGCCTTTAAGAAGTTCGTTCTGGCAGACAGCCTGGCATTATTTGCTTTGAATGCGCAAAATGCCCTCCAGGTGGAATCTACAATTTGGATGTGGGTGCTCTTATACGCATACGCGCTGCGGATCTATTTTGATTTCGCAGGTTACACGGATATCGCCATCGGTTTGGGGAACCTGCTGGGATTTAAACTGCCTGAGAATTTTAACCGTCCATACCTGAAACTGAGCATGACCGCATTCTGGAACAGCTGGCATATCACCCTGGCGAAGTGGTTTCGAGCTTATTACTTCAACCCGCTTACGCGATCCTTGCGCTCTAAACAATTAAAGCTACCCTCCTGGGTGATTATTTTCATCGGTCAGTTCACAACGATGCTGTTGATTGGGTTGTGGCACGGAATCACAGTGAACTTCGCAATATGGGGAGCCTGGCATGGGATTGGGTTATTTATCAATAACCGCTGGTCAAACTGGATTCGCCCGCGTATAGCGGGACGAGAATTAAGCCCGGGTCTCGATAAGACCATGAAATTCGGCAGCTGGCTGCTCACCTTTAATTTCGTCTCCCTGGGCTGGGTGTGGTTCGCACTGCCTGATCCGAATATGGCGCTTAATGTCTTCAAGTCTCTTTTTGGAATTTAGAATACGCTAATCCGCATCCTCCCAAACGAGTATTAGAATCATTGGGATTGGCTGAAATTGAAAGATTTAATGGAAACGAACAAAGAACAAACTCTCGACCAACCGCGAAGTAGAAACTCTGCCACCTCCATTATTGGAAAAGCGATCCTGATTTTTGTGGCGCTCAACCTGGTTTTCGCAATCTGGTTTCCATTACCTGCTCTCGGTCGGGTTTCGGCTTATAACCATATCTTCCCGGGGCGTAAGCGATTACCGTACAGTGACAACCCCCAAAAAGCCTATAACCTGAGCCTGTATAACCTGGAAGCCATGTTCGCCTCACATGAGATTGCCGCTGGAGATAAACCCGCAGACGAGTACCGGGTAATATTGATCGGGGATTCTGCCACATGGGGCTTCTTACTTCCGTCCGAACACACTGTGTCGGCTTACCTGGATGGTGCCGGAATCAAGCTCCCTGATGGTCGTCACGTGCGTGTTTATAACCTGGGATACCCGGTGATGTCCCTCACGAAGGATTTGCTGATCCTTTCATACTCGCTGCGTTATGCTCCCGATTTAATAATTTGGCCTCTAACATTGGAATCTTTTCCTTATGATAAACAGTTATTCCCACCCCTCCTGCAAAACAATCCTGGTCCGGTCAGGAGTTTAATCGAAACCTATCATTTAAACCTCGATCCACTGGATGAAAATCTAAAGGACCGATCTTTGGTAGAGCGAACAATTTACGGTGCCCGTCGCTCATTGGCAGATCTAATTCGCTTGCAGTTATTCGGTATGATGTGGGCGGCAACCGGTATAGATCAAGATATTCCGGACACTTTTACTGCTCGCATGGAAGACCTGCCCGCTGAGGAGGGTTTTCATGACTTCCAGCCCCCCCACCTGAATGAGGGTGATCTGGCGTTCGAGGTTTTGGCTGCAGGGGTTTCAATGGCAGGAGACATACCTGTGCTATTTATTAATGAACCTATGTTTATCAGCCAGGGGGAAAACAGCGATATACGCTATAATTATTACTACCCCCGCTGGGCGTACGATGATTTCAGGCGTATGATGTTGGGACAAAGCCGGGAAAACGAGTGGCATTATCTGGACATGTGGGATTTTATAACCCCCTCAGAATTTACAAACAGTGCAATTCACATAACTCCGCTGGGCACCCAGCAGTTCGCTCAAAAAATTGGCGAAACAATAGTGCAATTCGCAAATCAGAATTGGTAATTATTGAGGACGAGTTTAAAAAAACTGCCATTTATTTTCACCCTTTTTTTAAAGGTATATCCCCTCAATCTTAATTGGTATAATCATGCTTTCTTATAGGTATAATCGGTTTGCCTAAATTTATTAACCCACTGTCTTAATAAGCATAATCTTACTGTTATGAGAATTACTTATTCGTTCCTAATCGTTTTTCTGGCAATTTTTATCACCTCCTGCAACAATTCAGCAGTTCCAACCAGCGCGACAAAGCCGGCACCAACAAATATTGAACCGGCTGCAGATGATGACAATCCGGAGTCTATCCCCACGGCTGTGACTCATAATATCGCCACACTAACAACCTCCAGTGAACAGGTCCCCACCAAAATCCTGCTTACAAGCACTATCTCTGCAACTGTACAGCCTGAGGTTACAGAAACACCTCTCATTCAAATCCCTCAGGATTATGCACCAAAACCAAAACGAAAATTAACCCCAAACGCATGGAAGCGCTTGCCAATCATCCCGCCAGTTAGCGACTCGGTAGCTTTGATATACCAGCGAGGTCTCGAGTTGGGCAATAATCCCAACGCTTATTCAAAAATCGGTGACTGCGGCAGCACACCTGCATGGTTCATGGGTGATTTCGATAAAGGACCAATATATTACGATCTGGGGGAATACCAAGACCTGGATGCAATTATTCAGGAGTTCAGGGGATCCCACGGTCGCACAAGTCTGGCTGCCAGATCGGGCTTCAATGCACCATCTCTCTTTGTATCGCTGTGGTCTGACCCAGAGCTATGTGAGGCCAATGAGAGCCCGCTGGAATGCGAATTTCGGGTTCATCGTCCGATTGTTGCTTTTATCATGCTCGGTGCTAACGACATGTGGCATGCGGATGAGTTCGAGCCGAGCATGCGCGCAATCATCGAGTTTTCCATCGAAAACGGGGTTATACCCATCATTTCCACTAAAGCGGATAATCAGGAAGGCGACGGGAGCATAAATGAAACCATTGCCCAGCTGGCAATCGAGTATGACATCCCACTGCTGAATTACTGGCGAGCTGTCCAGAACTTACCCGACAAAGGATTGCAGGAGGATGGGGTGCACTTAACCTGGAGTCGTAATTTCTTCAATGATCCAAACGCGATGAGCAGGGCATGGCCAGTACGCAATCTGACTGCCCTACAAACCCTTGATGTGGTCTGGCGAAAGGCAACCGGTCAGAACCAGTAAACCTGAGTGTTAAGATAATCTAATATGGACGAAACAATCTACAGCAACCTTTCGGAATACATTGCCATAGAGATCCTAAAGCAGCCCAAAAGGGAAATCACCACCGATGAAGCGTTATTATCTAGCGGCTTGATAGATTCTTTCAGCCTTGTCGATCTGGCGCTGTATGTCGAGGACAATTACAGCGTCCACATTGACGATACTGAGCTGAACGCCGACACTTTTGACACCTTGGATCAACTGGTATCACTGATCCGGGAACGAAAATTATAGGCTCGACCCGCCTGCTTCTAAGTACAGCGCAGGCATATCGCCAGTACAAATGAAGAACGTCACCCAGGTTCTCAAGCAATTATATTTAGAAGCTCCGGACAAGGTCTCTGTTCACCTTCTATTCAGCCGTCAATCCGATCAAGCAATTACTTACAGGGAACTGCTACATGGTTCGGTTCGCTACGCACAAGCATTAAAACAGGCGGGAATTCGACCAGGAGAGGTCGTCATTCTAACCCTCGATCATGGCGAAGATCTCGTGTTAGCTTTTTGGGGAGCGATCCTCAATGGCTCTATCCCCTCCATTCTTCCATTTCTTACGGAGAAGCTTTCCCCCGAAGGCTATAGAAAATCACTTGCAGCCCTGTTTGAAATAACAGCGCCAACAGCAGTCATTACGGACCCGGATTTCATGGGAGAGGTACAGAAAGCAAGCAAGTGGACATCTGTACGCGCCATCATATCTTCCGTAGAGGTACAAAACCGGATACCAAATATGAATGAAGTGAACTTCGTTCAACTGCGTGGACTCACAAGGCCACCTGAAGATATTGCTTTACTCCAACATTCTTCTGGCACAACCGGGCTGCAAAAAGGTGTGGCACTTTCGCATCAGGCGGTGTTTAATCAACTAGAAAGCTACTCGCGCGCTTTGGATCTTAACCAGAATGATGTGATCGTCAGCTGGCTCCCCCTATACCACGATATGGGTTTGATCGCAGGATTTTTACTTCCGATACTAAAACGCGTTCCGCTGGTACTAATGTCTCCATTTGACTGGGTGCGTGCACCCTACAGGCTTCTTCAAGCCATATCAAGCTACCGCGGCACTCTATGCTGGATGCCCAACTTTGCTTACAATTTTATGGCTCAAAAGACGCGCCACCGCGATCTAGAAGGGGTTGATCTATCCAGTCTACGAGCCGTGATCAACTGCTCCGAGCCAATGTATTGGAAGAGTCACAAGATGTTCCTGGACCATTTTCAAGCTTATGGTCTGCGCTCCGATGCTCTAGCGACTTCATATGCTATGGCTGAGAATGTGTTCGCCGTCACACAGGGCGGGATCAATTCGCCAGTTAAATTGGACGTCATAGATCAAGATGCCTTTTTATCCCGTCAGACCGCCGAGCCTGTAGGAGAAACGCACAAACGAGAAAATCTCTGGTTGGAATCAGGTCAAACTGAAAACCAATCAGTACTCAAGATGCTCTCTGCCGGGCAACCAATCGAGGATACAAAAGTGCGTATCATTAACCAGCAGGGGGTAGACCTACCCGAACGGCATGTCGGTGAGATCGCTTTACAAAGCAACTGCATGCTGACCGGTTATTATCATCGACCGGATTTAACAAAAAAAGCTATCCTAGAAGGCTGGTACATAACCGGAGACCTAGGCTACCTGACGAATGGCGAACTTTATGTAACCGGTAGGAAAAAGGACTTGATTATCGTTGGCGGGAAAAATATCTATCCCCAAGATTTGGAGTATCTGGCGAGCGAGGTAGAAGGTATCCACGCAGGACGAGTGGCAGCTTTCGGTGTATTCAACGAACGAACCGGAACCGAAGATGTTGTCATTGTCGCTGAGGCTGATCATGATCAGTTGGAAGCCCGTCAACCAGGATCAAGTGAAATTCAAAACCAAACCGAAAAGCTCGCAGCAGAAATTCGGGAAAGAGTAACGCGAGGTTCGGATATCGCTTTACGCTATGTCCATGTTGTGGAAAGGAACTGGCTACTGAAAACTAGCAGCGGGAAAGTTGCCAGGAGTGCAAACCGGGAGAAATACCTTTCTGAATTCTCAGGAGTTTAAAGACGAACAGGTTACTGCGAAAAGTCCCACGCAGGGTCAAAATCCACAGCGGGGTCGGAGGTTACCTGCTCCCGCGAAGCACCGTTGGAGGCAATGATAAAGATGTTCTGGTTGCTGTCTGGAAGCCAGCCCTCAAAAGCAATCCAGAAACCATCAGGAGAATAACGTGCTTCACGCATCGGCGTTTGATCTTGTGTAAAGCGGTATTCTTCATATTCTTCAAATTGATAAGGGGCAACCGCCAGGCGGGGGATTCCACCAGAAGCAATCAATTGAGTAAAGAGGATAACATCCCCATCAGGAGACCATGTTGGATGTGAGTTGAGGTATTCCGGACTTTTTGAGAACAACTGCTGGTTGCTTCCATCAGAATTCATGGACCATATCTGTGGGACACCGCGGCGTTCAGATATAAATATAATCTCTTTCCCATCCGGTGACCAGGCAGGTTGTTTAGCACGTGAATATACATCAGATAAGGAAGCAACCAAATTTTCTTGCAGATCGTAAATCAGAATCTTCGAACGCCCGTTGTCCCTGAGCGAAGTAAAAGCAATTTTAGTGCCATCCGGTGACCATGCCGGGTCAAAATCACCCCCTGGAACCGTGGGGATTGGCTGTAAACCTGACCCATCCAAATTGATAATGAACAAAGCGGCGCCCGGGTAAGATTCCTGGTTCGCATCACAAGGCGAGGTAAAGACTATACGCTCACCTTGAGGAGACCAACTCGGCTGGCATGCACCTCCGGTCAAGTCAGTAACCTGGCGCAGTCCTGTACCGTCAATATTGATTAGATGTATTTGGACGCTTTCACCTCGATTAGAAGCAAAAGCAATCTGACCGCTGCCCCCGCCTAATGGGGTTGGTATTACTGTGGGAGATCTTGTAGGAGCGAGGGTTTTTACTAGCTCGCTCGTTTGCGCCGCTGTCGCTGACTTTGACGAAAGGCGGACTCCCAATGCAGCAGGAGATAGGGAAGGTGTACCTAAAGGTAAAATCGTATCTTTCGAATCCCTAGTTCCCTCAGATATCTGCTGTTCTTCTAGCGGGGTTGTGACATCACCAGATCCATGCGTTCCATTTCCTGCCTCTATCGTATATACGGGAGTCCCCGAAGGAGATAATGCGAATGGCCAATTGTTGGCTGTTTTGCCAGAAGTATAGTTGGGGAAATAAATAATAAACACATAGCCAACAGCAACAATTAATACCAAAGCCACCAAGGCTGCGATCCAACAACCGCTACGTCTCTTGCCACCATAAATACCAGTAATTACTTCAACCGGGTTCAATTCCTTTCCGACTGTGCTGGGTGGTTGGAGTTTGGAAGATATCACAATTTCTTCGAAAAATTCGTCACCTTCTTCAAGCGCTTCGACATCGACATATCCAGGAATTTGCTCATCGACTTCTACCGGAGAAGGCGACACAATGTACTGCTCCTTTCTATGCTGCACCTCCTCTGAACAATCAAGAAGGGCCTGCTTAAATACCTCGGCTGTCTGATAACGATCTTCAGGATCAATTTCGAGGGATTTTTCAACCACATCAGCAAGGTCAGACGAAACTTCTGCATCATGTTTGCGAATTGGGGTTAATTCCACCTGATCCATTGCCCGCGCGATCGGATCCTCGGGTATTACACCGGTAAGAGATGCGTAAAGGGTTGCCCCAAGCGCGAAAATATCTGAGCGCTGATCGGTACGGGCAGTACCATACTGTTCCGGAGGCGAATAGCCCGGAGTCATTGCACGTGCACCGGTTGTAGTAACTTGGGTACCTTCAAGTACCTTTGCCAATCCAAAATCCACCAGGAAGATAAAACCTTGAGGTGTGATCTTGACATTTCCAGGCTTGATATCTCTGTGAACGATAGGTGTTTGGCGAGTACTCAGATACTCCAGAGCATCACAGATTGCTGCTCCAATAGCAATAACCTCTTCCTCCGGAATCACACCTTGGCGCTCCAAACGCTGGCGCAGGTCTTCACCTTTGATGTAATCCATCACAAGGTACTGCCCCTGACCCTCAATGATAAATTGGTCAGTAACGCGCGGCAGGTTGGGGTGGCGCAGCTGCGCCATGATCATCGCTTCACGGTGGAACTGGCGCGCATAACTACCGCTCACGAAAAGGTTTTCCTTTACGGCAACATTAATCCTGAGATTATCGTCAACTGCGCGGTAAACTGATCCCATCCCCCCTTGAGCCAGAATTTCAACAATCCGGTAACGATTATTTAGAAGAGTGTCACGATCCAACGTCATTATACGTGACCTTTATCACTATTGCCACCAATCAGGTCACCACCCTTTTTATCCAAACCCACTATCGAGCCCGGACGAGAAAAAATGCTCTTTCTAAATATCCAGGTTTTGTACTTCGTGGGCGTGCGTTAGGATAAAACGTTTCCTGGGTGGTACCGCCGCACCCATCAACATATCAAAAGTGCGGTCTGCTTCAGCGGCATCATCTATTGTAACCAGCAGTAGAGTACGGTTAGTTGGATCCATAGTGGTTTCCCATAATTGACCCGGGTTCATCTCACCCAAACCCTTGTATCTCTGTAATTTCGCTTTCTCTACGCCGACACCCATTTCATTCAAAATACGATCCTTTTCCTCATCTGAATAAACATAGCGCACCTTTTTTTTATGAGAAAGACGGAAAAGCGGGGGTTGAGCTATGTAGAGGTGACCCTCTTCGATGAGCTGCGGCATGTACCGGAAGAAGAAAGTAAGCAAAAGCGTGCGGATGTGGCTGCCGTCTACATCTGCATCGGTCATGATGATCACACGCCCGTAACGCAAACCAGAAATGTCAAAGCTCTCACCTATTCCGGTGCCCAATGCAGAAATCAAAGCTCTTACCTCATTATTTGCCAGGATTTTATCAAGACGTGCACGTTCGGTGTTGAGTATTTTTCCGCGCAAAGGTAAAATAGCTTGGAAATGCCGGTCACGACCTTGCTTGGCGCTGCCTCCAGCTGAATCACCCTCCACAATATAGAGCTCCGTTTTTTGGGGATCCCTTTCTGAACAATCGGCTAACTTGCCCGGTAGTGTGAGGCTCTCTAAGGCGGATTTGCGGATCACCAAATCGCGCGCTTTGCGGGCTGCATCTCTCGCACGTGCTGAAGTCAAACACTTCTGCACGATGGCTTTAGCAGCGGATGGGTTTTCCTCAAGAAAAGAACCGAAGGCTTCTCCGACGACCTGCTGGGTCAGGGCTTGCACCTCGGGATTCATCAGTTTAACTTTAGTCTGGCTTTCAAACTGCGGGTCTGGGTGCTTGATGCTGACGATCGCAGTCAGCCCTTCACGTGTGTCGTCCCCAGAAAAATTCGCGTCCGAATCCTTCAGTAACCCCGAACGCCGGGCGTAATCATTTATTGTACGTGTCACAGCAGCGCGCAGACCTGTCAGATGGGTACCGCCATCAATCGTGTTGATCGTGTTGGCGAACGCATAAACAGACTCGGAATATGCATTAGTGTATTGAATAGCCGCATCGATGGTGCTGCCATCCACCATCTTTTCAACAAACACAACCGGATGAATGACCTGGCGATTGCGGTTCAAGTAGCGCACAAAGGAAGTGATCCCGCCCTCAAAATAGAACGTCATCTCACGGTCATTACGCTCATCCAGAAAGTAAATCGTTACACCACGTGTGACAAATGCCATCTCCCGGAAGCGCTGCACTAAGGTGTCATAACGGTAATCCAAGTTCCCTTTGAATATCTCTGGATCGAATTTGAATGTTGTAAGCGTTCCGGTACGGTTTGGAAGAGCTTTTCCGATCACCTCCACCGGTCCTGTTGGATAACCGCGTTGGAACCTTTGGTAATGTGTTTTCCCCTCTCGCCAAACTTCCACTTCGCACCATTCGGACAAGGCATTAACAGCCGAAACGCCCACTCCGTGCAAGCCACCAGACACTTTATAGCTGCCTCCTCCGAACTTGCCGCCGGCGTGTAAGACGGTCATCACGACTTCCAAGGCAGACTTTTTCGTTTGAGGATGTATGCCAACAGGTATACCGCGCCCATTGTCCGTAACAGTCACGCTGCTATCAGGATGAATAACAATGTCAATCCGATCACAAGCGCCAGCTAAGGCCTCATCTATCGAATTATCGACAACCTCATATATTAAATGGTGCAGCGCCTTTGTATCAGTGCCGCCAACATACATCCCTGGGCGGCGCCGGACAGCTTCCAAACCCTCTAGGACCTGGATATCTTTTGCATCATAAGATGTATTGTCTTTATGCGACACAAATCCCTCCAATAATCAAATAAATTTTAACTTCCAGTTTCGCAATATTAATCATTATCATCGCAAGATGAGTGCTAACAATTACTTTATGATGAAGACAATTTCGCCTGTTGGCTCACTTCGTGGACCCACTGGTCGGCATCATGATAATAAATAAAACTGGTCGCCAGCAAACTGGTTGCCACAAATGCGTGACCAATTACACCAACTATCGCCAACCAGGACGACTCCGGTGGTACTTTCCAGAGCAAATCTAACCCCACACCAATAACCACAAACACCAGAACCAAAAATCCGGTTGTTGGTAAAGTTTGACGTGTTAAACGTATGCTATCGCGGACGGACGTCCACATCACACGCTGATTAACGAAGATACCATGAGGAGAAAAAAACAATGGCAGCAGCCACCACAACAATATTCCGCTAAAAATCAAGATGAAAAAAAATGAAAACCGCTCAAACCCCAAACCACTCAACAAAAGAATAGAAAGGAAGCAGCTAAACGGGAGGATGGTCGCCATGAGTAGAAAAAAACCAAAAATAGTCAGCAGCAAGACCTGTACGCTTGCCCACGGCCATCGCTGCACCGCCTGACGCCAAAGGATTTTCCCTGAGACGGCAGCCTGTGAGACAACCGAAAAGTACAGCGTTCCAATGAGTAAACCGACCAACACAAAAAGTATACTGACAAAAAATGCAACACGGAGAGAAGATACTTCAAATACCATCGGCATGCCAAAAGGGACTTCAAAGGGAGATCTAGAAACCATCAAGCTGGGAATACCAACGGGTAAGGTGCGCAGGATACTGAGCAAATTAAATTGTTCAGCAAATAATAGCCAGAATTGACGGCTGATCTGAAGTGTTTCATTTAGATCGCTTGATCCCATCTCAGGCAAGACCATAGCCCGGTCAAGAAAGGACTGGATCAGACCTGAAAGCCGCAATCTTGGTCCAAACCATAGCAGTAAATCCAGGCTTATTGAGAAGAGAATCAGACCAACATGATTGCTGACAGTATCAAAACCAGCCATCAGAGATTTCGTCAGGCTGGGGGGGACAGGCACAGCGTGTAAATTTTGGGTGTTCATCACTAGGTTAAATTTTACCATACGGGCATCTATTTAATGCGCTTATTAACCACCCCATACCTTTGTTGAATCGCGGTTAATTGTAACTCGTGATTGATATTAATCTGAAGCTTAACCTTGACGATAGCGACTATTGTCGGTAAAATCTAGATTTAATTTCTGTTTAACAAAAGAATGGGCTGAAATGTAGCGGTTTGAGAACATTTTCCATAAGTAATTTCGTACAACATGGAAACACAGCCCAAGACGTTGAAAAGGAGGCCTTCCCAAACAAAAAAGAAAATTCACATTGATTAAAATACCCGTAGGACAAAACAATTAATAAAATCTAACCCACACACTCTCCAAGGAGGAGAAAATGAGTAAACGCTTTTTGTATATCCTTTCTATATTGATGATCGCAAGTATGGTTCTGGCTGCCTGCGCACCGGCAGCGACTCAAGCACCAGCAGCCGAAGAACCAATGGCTGAAGAACCGGCTGCAGAAGAACCGGTGGCTGAAGAGCCGGCAGCAGAAGAACCGGCTGCAGAAGAACCAGCAGCTTTTGAATGCACTGATGAGCTCGGATGCGTTGACTATGGACCCGATGAACCGATCCGGATCGCATCAGCGCTGGTCATCTCCGGACCTAACGCACAGCTCGGTCAAGATTCCCAATACGGCGTTGAGATTGCCATGGACTGGAAAGGTCAGGTACTGGGTCATGACGTAGAACTGCAGGCCGAGGACGATGGCTGCAGCGCTGAGGGCGGTCAGACAGCCGGTCAGAAGATCGTCTC
>CBFDCK010000053.1:0-18347 GCA_965603285.1 uncultured bacterium | reverse complement strand
GGATTTCATCCGGGATTTCATCCGGGATTTCATCCATCAAATTCAATATTTGCGTGTATAATATGTATGAAGTGGAGATAATACAATAAATATTTTACCTGTCAACCCGTTCGGCAAAAAAAATATCAATCAACAAAGATTATGAGGAAGACCCTATGAGCTATGAAATAGATTCTTATGAAAGGATTGTTGAAAACCTCTATGACGGTTTATATTTTGTAGACCGAGATAGGATTATTACATACTGGAATAAAGCTGCTGAACAGATTTCTGGATTTACTGCTAATGAAGTTGTTGGTAAATCTTGTTCTGATAATATACTCACCCACGTCGATATTGATGGAAATACTCTTTGCACCGGAATGTGCCCTCTTGCAGCAACCATTGCTGATGGAAAGCCTAGAGAAGTTGAAGTATACATGCACCACAAGGACGGTCATAGAATACCTGTTTCTGTTCGCGTCAGTGCATTAACCGACAGAGACGGTAATATAATCGGTGGGATAGAATTATTTTCAGATTTTAGCAATCAGGCAGCCAATGATTTGAGGGTAAAAGAACTTGAAAAGTTGGCTCTTCTTGACAACCTTACTCAATTAGCAAACAGAAACTATATTGAGAGAGAAATCCAAAGCAGATTTGAAGAGAAAAAATATTTTAATATGCCATTTGGTATTTTATTCATAGATATTGACCATTTCAAAAAATATAATGACATTTATGGTCATCCTGCAGGTGATGAAGTTCTGAATTTCGTTGCGAATACTTTTGTTGCCAACACCAGACCATTTGACATTTATGGACGCTGGGGAGGTGAAGAGTTTATTGGTATTATACGTAACATAAACGGCAAAGACCTTGAGGCGATGGGGAACAGGCTTCGTTCACTGACAGAAAATTCATACATAATTCATGAAAACGAAAAGCTATATGTCACAATTTCAATTGGAGCTACACTCGCTAACGAAAATGACACTATTCAAACCCTCATAAAAAGAGCCGATACTCTTATGTATAAAAGCAAAGCAGCGGGAAGAAATTGTTTGACGATAGGTTGAATATTATCGCCGAAACAATTGCATTAAGACGGATTGCAATTCGGCTACGCTGCACCGCAACCGCTTCTGCAAGACGTTAGGCGAATTCCCTTATTTAGATATAATCCAGATTCTCAGATCATCGATTGTCCGGGAGTGATAATACTTCTTCGTGTTCCCCTTGACAATTATCTTGAGATATAATAATATGTAGAACAACAACATATCGCCGCACGACATATTACAGTAGAGCTATGAACGCAAACTCGGAAACCAATTCCAAACTTCCCCTCAGCGAAGCTACATTCTTCATCTTACTCAGTCTGGCTATTGAGCCGCATCATGGATATGCCATTATGAAGGACGTTCGTACCCTTAGCAATAATCGAATAGTCCTCGCTACTGGTACTCTGTACGGCGCACTCAAACGTTTGCTTGAGTTAGGTTGGGTCCAGCGTATTGATGCGCCGGAGTCTAACGTAACAGGTCGCAAGCGCATCGTCTATCGTCTGACAGACGTAGGACGAAGTGTTCTGGATGCAGAAGTCATTCGCCTTGACGGTTTGGTGGCAGCTGCCAAGAACCACCTGGTGGACGAATATACACATGGAACACAAGCTCCGGCATAGCATTTCATGGAGCCAAATTAATAACCTTAAACTCAAGGGTTCGCATCTATATTGGAATGATGAAAACGGGTTAGTAAGAAACGGATCGATAAAACCTCATGGCTGCTACAGGAGGGA
The DNA here is from genome assembly GCA_965603285.1 of uncultured bacterium. Classification (GTDB taxonomy): domain Bacteria; phylum Chloroflexota; class Anaerolineae; order Anaerolineales; family UBA4823; genus JAUWPO01. The sequence goes on along the minus strand of CBFDCK010000053.1, from coordinate 16,564 downwards.
AACCATATGATTGATCATCTGGGCACTAAAATATATAAACTTATGCTGTTACTTTACCCAACTGGTTTCAGGTCCAAGTTTGCCGATGAAATGTTGGAAGTTTTTTCGGAGGTCATCTCTGATACATTAAGAAAAGGGGGTCGGCGCCTCTTGAGTGCATATCTTCATGAGTTATCTATAATACCGGGTGCGGCATTTCGGGAGCGCTGGGAAGAGCATCGCAGCGGGTCCTCCCAAGGTACGTTATACAGGTGTAGATGGGAAGGTCCTCTCTCTCGGAAAGAACTGGTGCTGGCCTTGGCTGTTTTTGTGGCGCCTGCTGTTATCATCCTCGCAAAGTTCATTCCGCCTTCAATTCTCGCGCTAAGCGGTCCCCTGGTCTTAGTTTTCCTGTGTGCCATGTTCTTAGCCGGGCTGATCAAGGGATTTCCGCGCTGGTCGTTACCCTCTCTGGGTTTGGTGTTATCGGCGTTCAGTTTTCTAATCTTGTTCAACCAAACAATTGACTTAATCTCTCCATATAATATTATCCACAGATTCCAACCGTATGCCTGGGGTGAGAGCGAGCGCTTATTGCTGCAAGCGTTCTGGGCGGGTATGATGTGGCTTAGCTTGTTTGTCTTTGTCTTCCTTGCCATTGCGATCGCAGCACTCTGGCAACGCTTCAGACAGTTTTATTGGCGCTTGCGTTGGGATTGGACGCAGGTTTCATTTATCCTGTATAGCGGGTCGATACTGGGATTAATCCTGCTTTTCGATGAATACAGCTATCAAGAACCCTACCTGTTTGTCAGTTTGCTGTGTCTGGCTGCAGGTGCCTGGTTATATTTACGCAGTCCCAAAGGCTGGCAGCGCCTCTTTGTACTTCTAGCCGGGATCACGATGGCGATGTTCATCAGTGCGGCTGGCAAATGGTTCATCGTACCGAGCCAGGATTGGAGCATATATTTCCAGAGACATCCAGCTGAGAGCGAGATCTGGTTTTACGCTGAGCGCACCCTGATCGAATGGGGTTGGCTGGTGGTTTTACTGCTGGCACCTGGAATTATGAGCCTCTTTCCTCCACCAAAAGAGCTAGAAACGACCTGATCAAATAGCTCCTTATTTTAAATCACAAAGGGTGACTTTCTAATAAATGGCTTCTCATTGGCGTATCACTGCCAACATCGCTCTGCTCTTTATTTGGTTTTGGTTTTACCGCCCGGTGTATTCATATTTGAGGGTAATTTTCACGCGTGAAGAGTTCCGCAGCAACCAGGTTGTCCTTCTGGCAGTCATATTCTTGATTTACCTGCAAGTGCGCAAGGGTGGTTTACGACCCCGCTTTAACGAGCTACCGCAGCTATATTTCCCAGCGCTTGCATTGGTTTTGATTGGCTCAACCTTGTTCCTGGTAAACGAACGATTCTTAAATATCAACACTCTCTCCGCCAGTATGTTTGCTTTTGCAAGTTACGGTCTGTTGGGTTTATGGATGCGTCCGCAACGCTGGAAGGAGGGACTGCCCGCGGCACTGCTACTGATCGGCGCGCTGCCTTTCGGTGAGCATATGCAGACATTTATTGGGTATCCCGTGCGTATCCTAACAGCTGCCCTCGTTCGTGATGGATTGGCTGTACTGGGTGTGCACTCGATCGGCATCGACACAATCTTGGTCTTTGAGAATGGCTTCTCGCAGGTGGACATTCCCTGCAGTGGGGTCAAGAGCCTGTGGACTGGCGGCCTGTTTCTCATTGCGATCACATGGATCGATCGACGACCGATCAACATTCGCTGGTTCCTAATCGCTCTGATCTTTGCTCTTTTGCTATTAATTGGCAACCTGGGGCGGGTAGCCATGCTGGTCGTTGTTGGGCAAGTATTTGAATGGACCTTGTTAGCGGAAATTATGCATGTACCGTTGGGTGTATTGGGTTTTATTGTTGCCTGCGCCGCCGCGGTCTGGATGCATCACCGTGTGCCTGTCCTGAAAGATAGACCAAATGAGATGCAAAATGCATCGATTTCCACCTTCCGTCCAGCATGGCTGGTACCAGTACTATGCGCTGTTGTACTGATCATGAGCCTGCTTTACGCCCCAAGACCTCAGCCTGCTGCAGCTCAAGCGTTACCCAACTGGCAACTGCCAGAAAGCCTATACGTGGATCCCTGGCCGCTTGCACCTAAAGAAATAGATTGGCTCTCTCAAGTCGGCGCAGATTCTGTTGCTCGCTGGCGCTTCCGTTGGTACGATCAAACCGGCTCCATTCTTCTCGTCTCCAGTACGACGTGGCGCGCGCAACACCACCCGGAGCGCTGTTTGACAGTTTATGGTCTGGAAGTGAACGATTCTCAAACATATTTTGCTGCGCAGGACTTTCCCCTGCGCTTACTCACTTTAGGAAAAGACCGTCAGCGCGACTTACTCTCTGCAGTTTACTGGTTACAGTCTGCGGATCGTGTCACGGACGATTATGCTGTACGTATTTGGTCCGATTTGACCCCTGAGCGACAGCGCTGGGTGCAGATCACAGTCCTTTTTGATGACACAGGTAACCCAATTTCAGATGATTCTCTCGAATTGTATAACATGCTGCGTCAGTCGATCCAGCGCAGTCTGCAAGGAGGTACTTAACCATAATGAATTTGTCTCCTCAAAAAATCAAGCGAGACTATATAGCTTATGGCCTTTTCTGGTCTTGGAACGTAATCTTTCTAGCATTCATGACCCTCGGGTTCGCACCACGAATCCTACCGGATTTATTCGTTTCAGTGAGTACGCGCATAGTTCCAATTCAATTCCTGTTCTATGGCTTGGTGTTAGCCAGTATCCCACTTATTGCAGTGATAATCGGATTCACCGTGCTGCGCAGGGCACCCAGGAAACTGTTCGCTTTGGGTTACGTCGTTGAAGGACCCTTGATGCTTTTACTCGTCGTACGTTTCTTTGTCATCCGCCAGGCTTCTCCAGGATTGGTGATGCTGCTGTCTTATGCAGTTCTGGGAATGGCAGCCTTCCTTTGGTACCTGCTTTACCCGCAAGTGGAGAAACGCGGTTCATTTTCGGGGTGGTTGCGTTTGATCGGCTTGTCCATGATGGTGCTAACAAGCCTGTATGCAGCCATCTGGATTGCATTCTATGCAGTGCCTTTAGCTGCCGAAGTCGTTAAGTGGTTGGGGCAGGTTTTGGGTGACCTGCCCGATTTTTGGGATGGTATATCCCGTTCAATCCAGAATATTCAACGCGATGGGCTGGTTTGGGTGCCGTTCGCATTGCTCGGATTCATTCTTCTGATTTACACAGCCACGCTCTTTATCCTGGCACCAATTGCTATACCCGTTCTTTCACTGAAAGCCTGGTGGCGGAGCTTACGCGCCCTGGTAGGTCTATTGGACTGGCATCGCCCGGCTGCTCTGGTTATACTGACCGTTCTCGCATCAGCAGCGTTGTTTGTGGCTGCTAACAATCAGCCGCAAGGAAAGACATTCGAACTGCTGCGCGAACCACCGGCTACACAGGGTGAAGCACAGGCGCTTCTCGACCGGCAACAATTTATCCGTTCAGGCCTGGTAAATGCTTACCTCGCTCCCTTCCGCTATATCAGCGCGACCGGAGAAGTAATACATATCAGCGATATCTACGAGAGCTCGTTCAACTTAAACCGCCAGGACGCGTTCAGGGTACAGCTGGCTTACGAAAATGTAGCCCGTCCGCTGCTTTACACTCCTGTACACGCTCAAGATCTTTCCAAGCAGCGCGACAACTTCGCTTTAGTGGAAGATCCGTCAGAGGCTGCAGAGCTGTACCAGAGTTTCTTTGATCAAACAATTATCGAGGGGGAGCGTGACACAATCGTACGAGCTGTGCGCTCTTCTTGGTCAGCCAACCAGGTAGAAGCCGCCTGGCAAGCTGTGGACGATCGCGAGGTGCATCTCCAACGCCAGGAGATAAACGTAAAAGAACATGGGGACTGGGCTGATATTGAACTGCTGGAGGTCTATCTGAATCAAACCGGGGAACGCCAGGAGGTGGTTTACTACTTCAATTTGCCGGAATCGGCTGTGCTTACCGGCGTATGGTTAGGCAACAGCGAGGATAGAGACTCTCGCTTTGCCCCGGTTGTGTCTCCGCGCGGCGCCGCCCAGGCTACATATCGCAATGAGAAACGACTCAGAATTGATCCGGCTTTACTGGAACAAATCGGACCGCGCCAGTACCGCCTGCGTGTATTCCCAATACCGCCTGTGGAGGTGAAATGGAACGATAACAATACACGTCGGACGGTCGAAGAGGCGCAGCCGCTATATATGTGGTTGAACTACTCCACCGTAGCCTCCCGGGACGCCTGGCCACTGCCGCGATTGGCAGAGAAACGCAACGTTTATTGGGATCGGGATTCAACTTTATCGATCAATGGGGCAGCAACCATCAGGGAGGGGGACACCTGGCTACCTGAGTCAATCCCCGTCACGGGACAAGTGACACAACAGGCACACCGCATTGATTTGCCGGGTGAACGTACTGTAATCGCGGTGCCATCAAGTGAAGTCGAATTGCCTGCACTGCCTGATAACCTGCGTATTGCGATCGTTCTGGACCGCTCTCGCAGTATGGCTGTCTATGAACAACAAGTTTCTGATACGCTAGTTCACCTGGAGCAGTTGATGGGACCTCAGACCGATACCTATCTGACATCCTCACCCTATCGCGGAGAAGCACCTTCGCTGATCTCATTAGGAGATCTGGATGCGGACAGCATGGTGTATTTCGGTGGACAGAACCCTGCTGAGTTGTTGGATCAGTTCGAGCAGCTGCGCGCAAACAGGGATTATGATGCCGTAGTGGTGCTCAGCGATGGCAGCGGTTATGAGTTAGGTGAGAGCCAGGTTGAGCTGCCCTCGCCCAGCGCACAGGTTTGGATAGTTCACATGGATAGCGACATCCCATTGGGTTACGACGACCCGATCCTGGAATATATCCAGGCATCTGGCGGTGGGGTGGTGGGCGGTATCGATCAGGCTCTTGAGCGTCTGGCGTTTTCTCTTTCCACAACCTCCAGCCAGCCCGAAGAGAGCACAATTATCCAGGATGTAGTCGATGGCTATGTCTGGACAGTACAACCCACTGTTTTAGCCCAAGAATCCGTCGCTGAAATGGAGTATGCACCAAATGACGGCGGGTTCGAACCAATTGCCGCTCGACGCCTGGTATTGGCTGAAGTCCAGAACCAGCGAGGACGCCTGGACGACCTGCAAGTGCTGGATGCTATACACGCTTTGGCGAAAGAAAACAATATTGTCACTCCCTACTCTTCTATGATCGTATTGGTCACTAGTACACAGCAGAAACGGCTTGAACAGCTGGAGCAGTCCGATGCCCGCTTTGAGCGTGAATATGAACCGGTCGGTGAGACCGTACCGCTCAACCCGCTGCCTTTAGGCGGGGTGCCAGAACCTCACGAATGGCTCTTACTTGGATTGGCAGCCGCATTCCTAATTTACTACACTTATACTAAAAAATTTGCTCACCAACAGCGAAAATATTAATTTATTGATGTGGAATTGAAATCCACCAGTAGTCTATCAATTGTGAACCTCAAAATAATAGGATACGAGTGTGGAAAATCCAGGGGAAACAAAAAGGTGGGTCGTGAATGAGGAGAATATCACACACGACCCTAACCAATCAACAGTAGCTATCCGATTAAAGGGTGGCAATAAATATGCCAAAACCATCACCCCGGAATTAACCGGATAACTTGCTAAAGCGCCTCCTTATGGAGATAGAATACCCATGCGGGTGAATTGAAGGGTTATAGAAGGGGTATCGATAGAAGAAAAAGTGTCAATATTGTGCAGAGAAAATTCAGGATGAAGCGATCATCCCGAAGCACAGCAGTACCAGTACCAGTGTGCGCCCTAGATGGTCACCACCGCGAAAGAAAAGAAATCGATGGGTTGGTTGTCAACAAGTCAGCATCCTCCTGCGAAAGTGGATATTCTACACATATAAATCACATTTCCACACAGGAGTGAGCCATCGTTAGTTCTTGAAAATGATCGGCAAATAACCAGTGTGGCAGGCACCCAGCCAGGGTGCTGAGAACTCGGAGGTGTTCTTGTAATCAGTTGGATCAGAGGATTTATAATCCGTCGCCGTAACCGTCACGTTGGGACCACGCACTGTTCCGCTCCAGGAAAACTGGGGTAGAACTGAATGGGCGATTGTATATCCTTCGTAATGTTTGCCTTGAGCACCCCAATCGGAAAATATTTCAATTCGACAACCGAGGCAAGTTGTGCTCCCCTGCACTTTGGTGCAGTCGGCGGCGGTAATCGTGGGCGCGGGTAGATTTTTATTGCCGCTGCTAACCAGGTCGATCCCACCACCGCTGTTATCGTGGATGTTGTTCATGCTGATTGTGTTCGAAATGGCGGTGCTGCCTTCCACTTCGATCCCCGATCGCACAGCGGAGGTGCCGTTGTAAGCGATGTAATTCATGCCCACTTCATTTTCCCAGCTGTTTACGATATCTATTCCATAAAAACTATTCCCCATCTTCTTCTGCGAGAATGGTTTATCGGTGCCGATAATATTGTAGTAAAGGATGTTCTCCCAACTGTTGACAACTGCGATGCCGCTCCAGCCGCTGCCGACGATCACGTTTCTCCACCAGTAGGTATAATCATCACCGACTTCGTTATGGTTGGCGCCGTAATAAATAGCCACTCCGTGCAAACCGTTGGGAATGATGGTGTTTAATCCAGGATCTGCCCCTATGATATTATCTTTTATCCAGTTATAGGTCGTGCCGGTTCCCGTAAGATACACGCCGTGAGCTTTGTTGCCCGAGATCACATTAAAGTAGATCTGATTGGCATCTGGGCCATCTTCCAGCATGATCCCGTTGTTGAGGTTGCCGACATCCGGAGTCCCGCCGCCCGACTTATCGACCCCGATGTAGTTATATTTAATCTCGTTATGGATAGTATCTTCGCCGGATAAATATACGCCACGCTGGTTGTTGCCGCTGATCGCATTGCCGTGATAGGCTTCAGTGGGCAAACTACCGCCGATGATGTTGTCCTGGGCACCATTAGTGATCGCCACCCCGTCCCAATTGTTTGGAATCTTCCCAATCCCGGTTGCCTTCAGCCCGATGTAGCTACGGCGGACGACATTGTCATCGGTGTTGTTTCCGGTGATCAAAACACCGTCCTCATCGTTGCCCGAGATGACGCACAGGTCAATTGTGTTGTTATTGGCACCGCTGGAGATCTTGATTCCGGTGGCGTTACCCCAATCGTTCTTGCCGCTGGGGTCGGTGCCGATGTAGGTTTGACTGATGATGTTGTTGGAAGCTCCGAGGATGATATTGATGCCCGCCCCCGGAGCTTTGGCGAGTGTCAATCCCTGTATGATATTGTAATCAGATTCGATGGTCAGGATGGACATCGTGCCTCCCAGGTTGGACCCGTCGATCAAAATATCGTGTCCGAGGCTGGAGGGAGTGTTGTACCCATAGATCTTTGTACCATTATCCGTCAGGCTGGGCAGGGCGCCAAGAGAGTTGTTCAGGGTGATTTTCCACCAGCCATTGATGGTATCATAATTGGGGTCAGAAGTAGGAATTTTGAAATAGATCGTGTTGGCTCCAGCGCTGTTGTTGGCCTGAGTGATCGCCCAGCGCAATGTCCCTGATGATCCATCGTCACTGGCTTTAGTCACATCGAAATTTACAGCCTGGACTGCTTTTCCACCAGAAATAAATCCACCAAAGATTAAAAAGACTGCTGTAAAAATCCCGGTCAATACTTTTAATTTCGTCATTGATGCCCTCCTTTGGATTACTAGTAAAGGTTTTGTTATTAATTGGAGAAAAAACGTGAGTTTTGTTATTGACCCGAATATTGGGGAGCTCACCTCCAGGGATATTTTTACATCTGTATTCCCATACACCAATAACTACGAATTTTATTATACAAGAAATTTTGAGGTGTTGCCACAGTTTTTCTATAACTTGATCTGGTTATGCTCAGAATTGGATACCGGGATGTGGAAATATGGACACCGATCCGCTTACCCAGAAATCTTTCAAGGGCATTTATCGGTCGGCGCTTGTGGCGCCACCTTTCCCTTCTAGTCACCAAAGCCTGATCCCATTATATCTCCATCCGACTGCTGTCTTCCAGCCGCTCTCCAACTGAGAATCGCTTATATTATCAGGTTGGTAAAAAAGTGACCATTAATCACCGAATTTCGGGGCAGAATTCAAAATAGTTAAATCTTCTGAATACTTCTGGGTTTAATCTGGGGAATAAGTATTCGGGAAAAAAGATTTCCTTGGATAAATTATTCGGGAAATAAAGATTTCCTGGGGAAAGAGTAATCCCAATTTTGACTATCAAAAAAACCTCCTGCGGGTTACGAATAATTGGCTTGCGGAATTGAAAAAACCTCCCGCGGGTTACGAATAATGGGCTTGAGGACTTGATATGGCAATTGTAAGTGTTTGACCCAACGCAGTATTACGCAACCCGCGGGAGGTTAATGATATGTCTGCCAGAGGATTACAGAACCCGCGGAAGGTACGGACGAAGTCTTGGACGATGTCCTTGACATGTTCAACATTTGTATGTATAATAAGATAAACAAGGTAATAATTGTTCGGTATATTGCTTATCAACCCGTTAGGCGGCTTTGGTCGAGGAATTCAGTGGGAGCAAGATTGGGTTCGCCACTGGACAAGTTAGGCGAAATTCGCTCTCCACTATCAAACGGCGGGTCATCGGATGGAGGTGACCATCGAAGAGAAATTAAATATTGATTATGCAACCCATATCGAGCCAATATCCATAGGGCCAAGAGACCGACTTCATGCGGTCCGAAAGGAGTAACACCCATGCTTTTCCATGTAACAATGACCCACACCGAAGAAAACTGCGCAATCTACCACCGCGAGATGCTGCCTGATGTTCTTGAGTCCTTTGAGAACCTCGAAGCGCTTGGCAAGGAACTGAACGTCAAGCTCCACTACAATACCATGTGTGGACCTGCCCACGTCGCTTATATCTTACTCGAAGCTGATGACCTATCTGCAATATCCCAGTACGTTTTCTCGATTCCTATGCCGGCAAAAATCGACATAGTCCCTGTGGAGCATCTGCACGACACCATCGCTATGGCCAAAGCAGCGACGGCAAAGGCGCAGAAGCAAGGGTAAAAGGCAACGCGCCTCAAGCCACATCCAAGGTTAACTTTGTGGGGTGAGGCATCTACTGTATAGATGGCTTGACCAAACAACCAGCTGGCGACGCCCCGTGCTCTACCCTCGAAGGTTTGCGGTCGGGCGCAGGGCGTCGGCTGCCGACGCTGCTTATGCTACTACGTAAGCAGGTAGCACATTCGGGGTAAATTGCGGCCTAACAACTCGCTGGAGCGGACCGGGCTTTCGCCCGGAAGTAATCGGCAGCCGTTAGGCATTGGCAGCTCGCTTGGCAAGGGACTTCAAGAGCATAACCGCCCGGCGGGTGAGCGTTATCGTAATGTATATTGCTAGAGCAAACCACTAAAATAAGGAGAAGGAAATGCCTCAATACTTTATTACTTATCTAGGCGGCGATAAGCCATCTAGCCCAGAGGAAGGTGAGCAAAATATGTCGAAATATAGAGCATGGTTATCTTCATTGGGCGACTCAGCAGTTAGTCCTGCTAATCCACTTAAGGATACGAGCACAGTAAACTCTGATGGTACTGTTACCACTGGAAGCATAACGTCAATGTCTGGTTTCACTATAATTGAAGCTGATTCTATGGAAGCGGCACTGTTGATTGCAAAGGCTTGCCCTTTTCTTGATATTGGCGGTTCACTTGAGGTGTCAGAGTTAATAGAGATGCCAGGCCAAAATTAAACATAACAATCGCATTCACTCGGACGCCAAAAGCGCCGCTCGTGCCTCGCTCTGCTTATGGCATCCGGTGATGCGAAGCGTTAGCTGGCAGTAATCAAATGATCACTCCGCTTTCCTAGCTACCACACACATTGAGTTATGATAAGGAGGTACACAGTGGGGTCCAATCCAATTAACTTGGCTGTTCGCTTCATTCTCGAGATGGCAGGCCTGGTAGCCTTGGGGTGGTGGGGTTGGAATCAAGGCGAAGGGATCCTGAGGTTCATGCTTGCCCTGGGAATACCCTTTCTTGCCGCAGTGTTGTGGGGCACTTTCGCTGTACCTGACGATCCAAGCCGATCAGGAAAAGCGAGAGTTCCGGTCCCAGGTATCATTCGACTTATGCTCGAGCTGGCATTTTTTGTTTTGGTGACCTGGTCGCTCTTTGCGACAGGTTTAACGACGTTGGGCTGGATATACGGCATCGCCGTACTCATTCATTACGTAGTTTCATACGATCGAGTTATGTGGCTGGTTCGCCAGTAACGATACACACTTGACTGCGCCGGCTAACCACTCGCAAGACAATGTGAAAAGTCAGGAATTTGGAATTATTTACATTTCTCTCCCCACTAGATCTGTGTTTTCGGCGGGTAATTGGGAAAGCGCTTCAGATTATCCCTGATTTTCTGGGTCTTCGTCCCACTTTCGAAAATTGCATGAAGGTATTACACAATCTATCGCTGGAGGCGACCGGGGATGCGTGGCGAATTACCTGTTATGATTATTGATAGAGATGCTCGAAAATCAAGGGAAGGAGCAAACCCAACTTTTCAGCTCAAAGCCATTGGGCGGCGAGTTTATTAAGTATTGAAGGGAGTTATATATTGGATTGATTAGATGGTTGAATGAGAGAAAGGAGCAGGCATTCCTGCCATTACCTGCAGATTCTAAGGGTTCAAAAAATAGGGAAGCCTGGAGTCCGACCGGGCAACGGTTCTTCTTAGCGGCGAGGGGCGCCCCGCCCAATCGCCCCCGTTAGCCCGCTTCCAATGATTTTGCTTTGATTTAACAAGTCATATTTCGAAGTTACGCAAATTCAATTTGGAGTTCCATCAGAAGAAGGAGGTTAATTAAATACCATCAGATTTCTTATTGTATGGTTCCACTGGGTTTGTAGGTAATGCGATTGGCCATCTTGCGGTACAAAAAAATCTCCATCCCATCCTTGCTGGCCGGAATGCCGATAAGGTAAGAGCGCAAGCGACCGAACTAGGGCTGGATTATCGTGTTTTTGAACTTGACGATGCCACGGCAATGGACTCGGCACTAAGGGATGTATCCACGGTGCTCCATTGTGCTGGTCCATTTATTCACACCTTCAAACCAATGGCGGACGGATGTCTTCGCACGGGCACGCACTACCTGGATATTACCGGAGAAATACCGGTCTATGAATCGCTGGCTGCTCGTGATTCTGAAGCAAAGGAACAGGGGGTTATGCTTATGCCAGGGGTCGGCTTTGATGTTGTACCTACTGACTGTCTTGCGCTTCACCTCAAACATCGGCTTCCATCAGCAACGCGTCTGACACTCGCTTTCCACAGTGAAGGACCGGCGGGACTTCCACCAGGAACTGCCAAGACGATGATAGAAATGATCCCGTATGGGAATAGAGTGCGCCGGGATGGACAACTAGTGCCAGCGCCAGAAGCAGGTTTGCGGATGATCGACTTTGGCCGCGGTCCGGTTAGAGCGATGAGGTTGACTTGGGGTGACATTTTCATGGCATATTACAGTACGGGCATTCCAAATATCGAAGACTACGCCGTGTTTTCGGAGAAGTTGTCTCAACAGATGAACGCCATAAACAAATTGCGCCCATTATTTAACCTATCAATTATGCGGGAACTCTTCAAGCGAGTGACACCAGCAGGTTCAACGGCTGAAGAGCGGGTCAGGACGCGAACACATGTATGGGGCGAAGTAGAAGACGATCAGGGACGGAAAGTTGTGTCGCGATTTCACGGTCCTGAAGCAGGAGTTATCTGGACGGCGCAATCGGCACTGGCGGTAGTGCGGAAGGTGCTAGACGGTAATGCCCTGCCGGGGTTTCAGACGCCGTCTCTGGCATATGGCGCCGATTTCGTCTTGGAATGTGAGGGTGTCACACGCGAAGATCTAGACTAAGAAAAAGCGGGCGAATGTATGTCTCATCAACTCCTACATCATAGGCAGTTGGTTTTTATATTGCCCAAGGATGTAAAATGGCATAAGAGGCGGACCCCGAGCTCTATGCGCTTGAGCCAGAGGACATCCATCTAATTCTTGAACTTTGATCAATATCGTTCGACACAGACTGGTGGGCTCTGCCTAACTATTCGCTGGAGTGGGGATGCGGCACGATTCGGAAGCCCAGTTGTATGATATGAGTGCGGGGAAAAGATGGCGGTCGCGGCTGATACCGCCGCCGTGGTTAATGATGTGGGCTTTGAGCATGGGGAATTTTCAACCTGAACAGGCAATAAGATTCGCAATTAGATTATTCTCAGTGAATATCTAAGTTATAATCTGACAAATCTAATTTTCCCCGATCTGAAACGTGGCAACCTCAAGAATAGTTGTCTCGTTGAAGTCAATTCAAAAAAAGGAGAAAGAATAATGGCACAAGATCCAGATAAGACCGGTCGGGAGATACTCCCGATCCCCGACATCCCATCCAAGGGAAAGATAGCACTCGATGCGCGCAAGGCGGAGTTTCCACCCATAAAACCCCTGCGACCACCGGAAGGCGCGCCCAACGTCGTCATCGTCTTGATAGATGATATGGGCTTTGGATGCCCGAGCGCAAATGGCGGACCGGTACATATGCCAGCCTTGGAGAAGATCAGCGAGAGTGGTTTATCCTACAATCGCTTCCATACTACTGCCCTATGCGCACCGACCCGCCAGGCGCTATTGACAGGGCGCAATCACCACTCTACCGCAATGGGAACCATCACGGAGCTCGCTACCAGCGCGCCCGGAACGACCAGCGTGCGGCCCAACAGTATCGCCACCATTGCCGAAATGCTGCGTCTAAATGGCTACAACACCGGAGCGGCTGGCAAGATGCATCAAACTCCCGTTTGGGAAGTCAGCATGTCTGGTCCGTTCGATCGCTGGCCGACGGGAGACGGATTTGAGAAATTCTTTGGTTTCATCGGCGGCGAAACCAACCAGTGGGCGCCCACGCTGTACCTTGGGACCTCACCTGTCGAGCCCTGGGGTACCGCTGAGGAAGGCTATCACTTTTCGGAGGACATGGTCGACAAGGCTATCGCCTGGCTGCAGGGTATCCATACCATGACGCCTGATAAGCCGTTCTTCTTGTACACGTCGTTTGGTGCTACTCACGCCCCCCACCACGTGGCGCCAGAATGGATTGAAAAATATAAAGGCAAATTCGACAAGGGTTGGGACAAGGTGCGCGAGGAAACACTTACCAACATGAAGGAAAAGGGCCTGGTGCCAGAGGATACTCAACTCACCGAGCGACCTGAGGGTGTGCGGGCCTGGGAGGAACTGAGCGACACCGAAAAGAAAGTATATGCCAAGCTGATGGAAGTCTACGCCGGTTTCGCTGAACATACCGATGCCCAGGTGATGAGGCTTATCGAGACGCTGGAAGAGATTGATGAATTTGACAACACGCTGTTCATCTACATCGCCGGTGACAACGGCGCCAGCGCCGAAGGTGGCCTGGACGGTACATTCAACGAGTTGATGGCACTCAACGGCATCCCGCAGGAGTTGGAAGACATAGTACCCAGGCTGGATGAAATTGGTAGTCCGAAAGCCTTCAACCACTATCCAGTCGGTTGGGCACACGCCATGAATGCACCCTACCAATGGACCAAGCAGGTGGCTTCGCACTTTGGCGGCACACGCAACGGAATGGCGTTATGCTGGCCCAATGGGATTAAGACCAGGGGTGAGATCCGGCAGCAGTTCCATCACGTTATAGATATCGCGCCAACCATCCTGGAAGTTACTGGGTTACCTGAGCCATACATGGTCAACGGGATCGCTCAGAAGCCGATTGAAGGGGTATCGATGAAGTACACGTTCGACGAAGAGGGTGCTGAAGACCGACGTGTTACCCAATACTTCGAGATGTTTGGAAACCGCGGCATCTACCACGAAGGCTGGACCGCAGTCACCCGGCACAACATCCCTTGGCTTCTCGCGGAGAATCCCTCCTTCGATGAAGATGTTTGGGAGCTCTATGACACCACCAAGGACTGGAGCCAGGCTCACGATCTATCGAAGGAAATGCCTGAGAAACTGCGCGAGCTGCAGGACCTTTTCCTGGTAGAGGCAGCGAAGTACAACGTCTTCCCACTAGATGATCGTCGGTCTGAACGCTTCAACGCCTCCATTGCAGGAAGACCCGATCTGCCTGCTGGCCGGACGACTATGACTTTTTATCCCGGTATGTCCCACCTGACGGAAAATACGGTGCTGAATATCAAGAATCGCTCGCACACCATCACCGCGGAGATCGAGATTCCCGAGGGCGACGTGAATGGTGTGATCATCGCCCAGGGTGGTCGCTTTGCCGGCTGGAGCCTTTATGTGAAAGACGGCGCGGCCAAATACTGCCACAACTGGTTCGATGCAGACTACTACTACGTGGGCAGCGAAGAGAAACTGCCTACCGGCAAAGTCAACATCCGTTATCACTTCAACTTCGAGGGTGACGCGCCGGGAGGCGGCGGAACTGGCACCATCTATGTCAATGAGGAGAAGGTAGCCGAAGGAAAAATCGGTAAGACTGTGCCTTTCATTTTCTCCGCGGATGAGACGCTCGATATCGGCGGTGACCTGGCCCTGCCAGTGACCGATGATTACCCGGAGGGCGAGAGCAACAAGTTCTCCGGTAAGATCAATTGGGTGAGGATCGACCTGGAGGAGGACAACGTAAGCCACCTCGAGTCGGAAGAGCTCAAGTATCATCGTGCTCTGGCGAGACAGTAGCGTTTGAAGATAATACTTGGGGCTACCAAAACAGGTAGCCCCAATCGTTTCTCTTGGCAATCATCCTCTACCTTTTGACTTTATCCAAATTGTATCCAATGTTTGATTGAATAATTTGTATAAAGTGGAGATAGTATATTTATTGTTTTGCTTATCAACCCGATAGACGGCAGCTGGCAACTGGTCAGCGATCCGTTTTAGCAGAAAGGAAAGTAGCGTGGAAGATTTCTACCCAATGCCGATGTTCATCAACTTAGAGGTAGCGGACCTTTCTTCATCTGCAGAGTGGTATCGACAAGCTCTTGGATTCCGTATTGTGTACAGCGGACCACCGGGGGCACCTGCGCTCATTCATTTACGTCGTGATCGCTACCAGGACATACTACTCGTCCCTTCCCAAGAGGCTAGCACGTTCCAGCCTGGCAAAGGCATAATCATCCAGTTCCAGGCTGGCAGTGTAGGAGTAGAAGAAACCGCGCGGCAAGCGAAGTTGGCAGGGACAGTGAATGTGAAAGGACCAGTTGAGCGACCCTGGAACGTGCGCGACGTGACCATCCAGGACCTGGACGGGTACCGGTTGCGATTCTCGGAGCCGGTCGATACCACCAAGAGCTTTAATGATGTGATGAGGCAACAGGAAGAGTAGCGCGTCTGGGTGCGAGCAATCTGGGTTGGTGAAAGAGGATATCTGAGCGGCATCTGCCTAACACGGCAAGAACCCGGCGCAGCTATCGCCACCAGCGCTCTTTGGCAGCGCACCGCTCGCGATGGCTCGCTGCTATGCGATACGCCACATACGCCCTCGCTCAAAGACCAGTTACTCCGGCGGACGGTTGGAATATCTACATTTTCAGGCGTCTCTTTTTCGATAATACTTTTGTTTGATCCTTGGAGTCGCTGAACATCTTTTCCTGAAAGAAAAATTCTGGGGTTTTATCCTCTCACCAGGCTTCCACATTTTACCGCCTGGCCTTGCCCATCGGGGGTCGCAGGCGTTAGGATCGGCAGGGATCAGCCGCCCCTTCACCGCTTCGCTGTGCTCTTCCCGGGCGGTACGTGGCGCGAATTGCCAAGTTTGGTTTTAATTTCAGCAACATTCGGGACTAAAACGCCCGGTGCCTGATGCCCCCATTAGATGACCGTTGAAAATATATTAGCTTCACAAATAATAAAATAGTTCGGGGCAGGATTGGGAACCTGCCCCGAAAATCACCGACCTAAACTAAAGGGACTTTGCCATCATCGCAAATATACTACCGGTGATATATTTCTTCAATGATTGATGTTATGTGTTTGAGCAAACGATTTGGATGAGTTGGTTTTCCGTCAAGAATGATGTCGTAGATTTCAAAGTCGTGAGCATATGTACCACGCCCGCGACTTTTGCATTACTGAAAAGGATTTCTCTAGATAAACCAGATAACTCATTTAGAACATCATCAGATCGCCTGTGTAGATATGGCAAGATTGTATGGATTACAATAGCGAATGTCCGTCAATGATATGCTACCCATAGGCAACCTCCTTCCGTAGAAAATGCTACGTTTGTTTAGGCGAAATGGTGATTGTGTGCAAATTTTAGCATGAATTTAAAGATAATACCCATTTGGAAAACGTCAGGCCATCTAACCCAGCTTGCACGCAGACCGGGCTTTGCCAGAGGGGAAGCGGCGCG
>CBFDCK010000052.1:0-18366 GCA_965603285.1 uncultured bacterium | reverse complement strand
GTTGATTCAACCCCCAAGATAAGCTTTTTTAACTTCGGGGTTGTTGAGAAGATCCTCAGAATCCCCTTCCAAAACTAAATCACCGCTCTCCAATACATAACCGCGTTGGGCAAACTGGAGCGCCATGCGGGCATTCTGCTCGACGAGCAGAATGGTCGTCCCCTCCCGATTGATACCCTTCAGCGCCTTAAACACATCAAGCATTAACAAGGGGGCTAATCCCATGGAAGGCTCATCTAACAGCATGACCTTCCTGCCGCTCATAAATGCTCTCCCAACAGCCAACATTTGCTGCTCACCACCGCTTAAAGTTGCTGCTTTTTGAGTCATTCTTTCTTCCAGCCGGGGGAAGATAGAGAAAACCCGCTCCAAGTCATTTTCTATCTCGTGTCCATTTTTTCTGGCGAAAGTGGCGAGCTTGAGATTCTCCATCACAGTCAGGTTGCCAAATAAACGCCTACCCTCAGGGACGTGGGTTATTCCCAACTCACTGACCACCTTGTCAGGTTGATATTCGAGTAAATCTTTACCTGCATAAGTCATTTTCGTCTCTTTTGCTACCGGTACTAAGCGTGAAATCGCACGCAAGGTGGTGCTTTTTCCGGCGCCATTAGCACCGATAATACAAACAATTTCTCCCTCATCCACCTGGAAATTTATTCCATGAAGAGCTTTGATCTTGTCGTAAGAGACTGATAAATTTTCTACGGACAATAACATCAGATCTCCACCTCCTTACCGAGGTAGGCATCAATCACAGCCGGGTCCTTGCGAATCTCATCTGGAGTTCCCTCAGCGATCACCTCTCCAAAAACCAGGGTCTGAATCACCTGGCAAAGTTCCATAACAACCCTCATGCGATGCTCAATAAGGTATATAGCCATCCCAAGTTCATTATGCACCTGACGGATGATGTCCATCATCTGGTCGAGTTCCTCGGGGTTCATTCCGGCAGTGGGCTCATCCAGAAATAAAATTTTTGGTTCAATAGCCAAAGCCCGAGCCAGCTCAACCCTCCTTTGAGCACCGTAAGGTAAATTGGTCACAACCTGGTCTGCAAGATGTGAAATGCCTACCAATTCGAGCAATTCGCGTGCGATGCGATCACTTTGCCCTTCCTCCCTCTGGCGACGGGGAGTTCCGAAAAATGCACCAGTGAGTCCGTATTTCAACTTTGAATAACGAGCCTGCTTAACGTGTTCAAGCACAGTCATATGACGCCATAAGCGCAAGTTTTGGAACGTTCGTGCTAGACCTTTGGCTGCGATCTGGTGCGGATAAAGACCGACCAGATTATCACTCTCCAAGTTTATCGTTCCCTCGGTTGGTTGATAGATACCTGTGATCAGATTGAAGATGGTGGTTTTACCCGCCCCATTGGGACCAATCAGGCCTCTTACCTGTCCCGGCACAACCTCAAGATTAAAATCGTGAACAGCACGCAAACCCCCAAAGAAATGGGTCATATGATCAATCTGCAGCAGCGGCATATTCCACCTCTTCCTTTGTTTTGCGTTTCGGTTGGATCATACTCATAAAGTCGAACTCTGTGAAGGATATCAATCCAGTAGGTCGATAGATCATCACCAGAATTAATAAAAGTGGAATAATCAGCCATTTGTAAATCTCTAACGGTCGCAGCGCTTCGCTTAGGAGGTTGATGCTGAAAGCACCAACAATAGAGCCCTGGATAGAGTTCAAGCCTCCGAAGTAGACCATAGCCAATACTTCAGCAAGCATCTGAATTCCAAAGGTGCTGGGGTTTACATACCTGATCACATGGGCAAAAAGGCCTCCAGCAACACCGGCCCAGAAAGCTCCAAACAGAAAGGCTGTCATTTTCGTACGGCGGGTGTTAACGGTCATCGCATTAGCCGCGATCTCATCATCCCGCACTGCGTTCAAAGCTTTCCCGAAGGTTGAACGCACAAAATTGTTGATTATCCAGATACTCAATATTGTCCAAATAAAAACAACCGGCAGGGTTGCCCAATCTGGTTGGCCTCCAAGACCACGTGGACCTCCAACAATTTCCAAATTTTCGAACAGGCTCTTCACCATAAACATGAATGCAAGCGAGATAATTGCCAAATAATCCCCCCGCGTTTTGAATGAAGGCACTGCTACTAATATGGCTCCAAGTGCAGCAACTACCCCTCCCAATATCAATATGACAGGAAATAGTAAGTACCCGAGGTTTGTAGGCAATAATGCAGGTCCATAAAAATTATCATCCACAAATAAACCTACCGTCAGGACTGAAGCCATATACGCACCCAGGGCGATAAATCCGGGATGTGAACAGGAAAATTCGCCCATGTAACCGTTGATCACATTCAAGCTTGCGGTAATGATAATCGCCACCAGGATCAATCTAACCACCAGAAGCCGGTAGTCACTGACATCGCACCAGATATGCAAAACTGCATAGATTAATACGATATGTAAAAGCACTGCGACCCATTTATTAAAATTCAGCAATTTCGCCGCAGACCAGTTAGAAAATGCAGTGCTCAACCAGGCGATTATGTAAGTTGGCAAGACATATATCAACAGGTCATAAAGTATGACACTCGGAATCAACGAAGGTTTTTGAAGAATAATTACAATTCCGAACAGAGCGGGGATCCTAGACATACCCAGCATCCTGGCCAGCGACAATCCTATGAGCTGTTCCAGAATTACCGCGACCAAGGTACCCAGAAGCAATCCGAGCAATGGAGCACCAGATACAGGTTCCCGAATCCTGGTAAATATTTGGCTTATTCGTCGTCTTAAAGGCGACGAATTATTATTAGTTGCTGCCATGCTTATCCCTCATTTAATTTTTCTCCAATCACCACAACAGCTATAGTCTCAATTGGGCGGTATACGGTTCCCCGAAGAAGCCATGTGGTCTGAAGACTAGTATGAGCAGAATGATTGAATAGGCGATCAAATCACGCAACGTGGATGGAAAGATGACCGCCACGAATATCTCAATGAAGCCCAACAGGAACCCCGCCAAAACTGCACCCAGGATTGAACCTCTACCACCCAAGATGGCAGCCACAAACGCCTTCCAACCGAATGTGATCCCCATATAGGGGTCAAGAACCGGATATGCGATCCCGAACAGGATTCCGGCAGCCGCGGCTAAAGCTGAACCCAAACCAAAGGTGAGGGCTGCAATATGATTCAACGGCACTCCCATAAGCGGCACAACAACGAAGTCAAAAGCCATGGCTCGCATTGCCATACCCCACTTGGTATGCTGCACGAACTGGTGCAGGGCTAACATGAGAAAGAGCGACACCACAACGATCATGATCTTTTTATTGGTAATGAACACGCCGCCAATTTGGTATGTGGTTGATTCTATCAGCGAGGGGAAGCTAAGCCGGCTGGGGCCCAGAAGCGCCAAGTTGGACGTCTCCAGAATGATGCCGATCATTAATCCAGTGATCGCTGCGGAGGCGCGCGGGGCGTTTCTCAATGGCCGATAGCCTATCCTTTCGACTGCCATACCGACAAAAGAGGTAAAAAACATAGCCAAAAAGATCACAATTATTAGAACCACCCATCCGGGTAAGGCTATCGTGCCAAAATAAGCTAATAACGCTAATAACGCTGTTGCTATAAAGAAGCCAATATAAGCACCGACCATGAATATATCGCCATGGGCGAAATTAAATAACAGAAGGACACCATATACCATGGAATACCCCAATGCGATCAAAGCGTAAAAACTCCCCATCTGCAGGGCATTAACGACGTTTTGGAAGAAAAATTCCATTGGGTTCACTCCTTATATTGGAGAGAGGGCGGGCGCAAGTTATATCTCGACCCGCCCTCAATCTTGATGTGCTATTACTCTCTCAAGTTATACTACAGCCAATTGAATTACAAGAGAACCAACACCAGAGTTTACGGGCAACTCTGTTTGTAGAATTCAAACTCACCAGCGTCGTTGATCTTTACGATAACAGCGCATTTAATTGGGTCACCTTGCTCGGTGAAGGTCATCTGTCCGGTAATTCCATCAAAGTCCTTGATTTGGGCTAAGGCATCGCGGACGCACTTGCGGTCAACTGCGATATCACCTGTTAATTCTCCACAATCCTGAATGGCTTTCTGGACGATGAGCATTGTATCCCAGGTCAGGGCGCCAACATCATCAGGAACATAACCGTATTTTTCGTTGTAGCGGTCAATGAACTCTTTGGTAGCGCCCGTTGCTCCGGCGGCTGCGTAATGGGTGCTGAAGAATAGACCTATGCAGTCATCACCACAAAGGTTCATCAATTCAGCCGAACCCCAACTATCGCTGCCCATGATTGGCGCATCCCAGCCCAATTCGTGGGCTTGCTGTACGATCAAAGCCACTTCGTTGTAATACTGGGGTGTGAAGATGAACTCGGCGCCCGTTTCCTTGATCTTCGTCAGTTGGGCGCTGAAATCGGTGTCTTTGGTCGTGAAGCTCTCGTAAGCCACCACAGAGCCCGGACCGTGAATCTCTTCCCAGCCCTGCTTAAAGAATTCCGCCAATCCTTTGGGGTAGTCACTCGCCACATCATAAAGCACTGCGGCTTTTTCAAAGCCGAACTCTTCGGTAACAAATTTAGCTACCACCGGTCCCTGGAAGGGATCCAGGAATGGCGTGCGGAAAACCCAAGGTCGATCTAAAGTTGTGTTGGGATTCGTTGACCAAGGACTGACCATCGGTGTCTCATTGTCATTAGCCACCCCACCTGCAGGAACAGCCTGTTTCGATGATTGCGGACCGACTATGACCAGCACTTCATCCTGTGTGATCATCTTGGTGTTGGCTTTGGTGGCGGACTCGGCTTTGGATTCGTTATCCTCAATGACCAATTCAACCTGGTAGGTTTTTCCTCCAACCTCGAGACCTCCAGCTTCGTTAATATCTTCTAACCACATTTCGGCTGCAAATTTTGAACCTTCACCCACTTTGGGAATGTCTCCTGTCATCGGCGCATTTACACCGATTGTGATCGTCTCAGACTCAGGTTCTGCACAGGCTCCCAAAATTAAAGCCATCACAAATAACAGAGCGAACATGATTGATAGGGTTTGTTTTTTCATCTCGATATCTCCTCATAATAGGTAAACATTGAATTGAAAGAAGTTGACTCATTGAACTACCGATAGCTCCTAAACTTGGTCGCTAAATTTTTTGGTTTTCGCGTCACCTCCTTCATCTATCTACGATCGATTCCGTACATCAAAATTATCTTTGTTGTGTGAACAAGAAACAAAATTCGCCAGACAATACGTCGCCTGGCGAATCTGATACAGCCGAAAAGATATTCCTAATTTTAAAAATTGTGTTTCCCCCGTTAGTCGAGAAAATATTTCTACTATATTCCATTGTTAGTTACATATCCTGGTGAAACTTAAATGTTTTGATCCTAAAACAGCGATCTGCGTACCAACATGGAAATTAAATCTGGTGTCATTAAAAAAGAATTATTATCGTAAATTATCAGTAATTTTCCACCAACACAATTAGAAATTTCTCATACAGTAACTATAAGTTTAGTTTAATACTTCAATTTTGTCAACAAGTAATGTACACAAGAAATGCACCTAACTTGCCAGCAATTATACTATCGACTATACTCCCCAAAAGGAGAGTAATATGGTAGCAAAACAGCGGATTTTACTGGTAGATGATCACGAGGTCGTGCGCATTGGATTACGAGCATTAATTGAGCGCCATCCGAATTTTGAGGTAGTTGCCGAAGCGGGCACAGCCAGAGAAGCGATTGAACGCGTAGAGGCATATTCCCCGGATGTGGTTGTCATGGATATCCGATTACCGGGCGGATCTGGAATTGAGGCCTGCGAAGAAATTGCTGAAAAACACCCCAATTCGAAGGTGATCATGCTAACATCTTACGCCGAAGACGAGATGTTGATTTCAGCAATACGCGCCGGTGCGGCTGGATACGTATTGAAACAAATCGGGGGGGAAGACCTTGTTAGAGCGATAGAAGCAGTCGGCAGGGGGGAGGCACTGCTCGACCCAGCAGTCACACAAAGGATCTTCCAGGAAGTAAGGAAAGCTGCCAAAGAAGAGGAAGCTTCGGCTTTTTCAGCGCTAACCAAACAAGAACGTCATGTGTTGCTACTTGTCTCAGAAGGAAAAACAAATCGCGAGATTGCAAAAGCCCTTTTCCTCGGAGAAGGAACCGTGCGCAATTATGTCAGCAGCATACTCTCAAAATTGGGGGTTAGCAACCGGGCAGAGGCCGCTGCCTACGCCGTAGAACACAACTTGCGCAACTATCTATAACTGGCATAAAAAGATATGCTGGTATAAAAAGATGTGCGGCATAGAAAGATATGCGGCATAAAAAGACATGCTTGCATGAAGAGCTACGACTGACATAGCGGGCACGGACAGAGTGCACGCAGATAATTCCAATTATATATACCATAGTGGTGACCGTCTTCCCATTCGATGGTCAGCGCATAATTTCCTACAGCTTCCACATTTCGTATACGGGTAGCAGGTGAATCATCGCGGGGGAGCGAAAAAACATCCGGGTCCGGCTCTGAGCTCATATTCTCATGTCCTCCTCGACATTCCGCACATGGACAGGCATGCCGCAGCAATGAGAATGGATACACGCTTTCATGCCCATCACTCCAGGTAATAGATAATTCCCGAGATTGGCGATTCGCTGTAATGCCCCTTGGCTTAATTTGATTCATTGTTAGCTCCCATTCATTCGGGATTTTGAACAAGCGACAAGTAATTTGCCACAGCCCATCCTTTACGTGATTCATCATATGGTCCCACAAGATACCACCAGGTATAGTTGTCCGCTTCTCTTGGACCATCAAACACCAGAAATACTTCAGCCTCGCTGCCCAGCAATTGAATCTGACCGTCCAATCCTGGTTCATCCCGTAAACGCAATCCATCAACCCCAGTTCCTGTTACCTGTACATAGGCGCCAATCGCCATGACGCCTGGAGGGGGTGATGGAGGAGCATTTAAAGTGGCTGTAGTGCTGTCAAGTGGAGTAATTGCAGGCCGGGTTTGGGTAGCTGTTGGAGCAGGGATCACACTCAAGACTGCCGACCCTTGAGATGCCGGCGCTGTGTCTGAGCGTACGAAGAGAATCGCAAACACTAAAAAGCAGAACATGATGAATGTAATCAATAATGCCCCCCCTATCACCCTTCGATTAAAGAACAATCGTATCATTTCCATATAATAATTCTGAACTTAAATACTTTGATCCCCTATACCCTATAATGGTAGCAAGAAAAACGCCAGCGCCAGAATTAAGTAAACCGCGAGCAGTGCAGCGCCTTCAAGCCAATTAGATTCGCCATCCATCGAAACCAGAGCTGCGATCAAAACCGCCGCAATCAATGCCAGTAATTCAAACTCGTTAAAGATCAACAACAATGGGTTGCCCATTAATAAGCTGATGAATACCAGTACCGGTGCAACAAACAAGGCTATCTGCAGACTCGAGGCGATGGCGATCTCGACGCTGAGTTCCATCTCGTCTTGAAAGGCGACTTTAACTGCCACCAGGTGCTCGGCTACGTTTCCAATAATGGGGATGAGGATGATGCCTACAAAGAATTCCGATATTCCCAGACTGGTGACAACCGGTTCTACTGACCCGATCAATAATTCACTAAGATAAACAACACCTGCAGTTGATATCCCGAGAATGAACAATGCCTTGCGCAGAGACCAGGCAGGATGCCTTCCAGCAACCTGAACTTGAGTTAAAGCGGCATGAGCATGATCTGTCTTCTGAGATACTTCGAAACTGGGACGGGCAGTTAACGGACCGCTTTGAATGCGCAAACTATAAACCACCCCCAACACATACACTATGATCATAATCGTTGCTACCCCTAAACTCAGAGCCTCAACCTCCAAACTGCCTGCAGGTCCGATTGAACCGCTGAATACCGAAGGGATAATTAACGCCACCACAGCCAGGACGAGCAGGATCGCGTTATTACCTGCCTGGCGGCGGTTAAAACGCTGGATACCATTCCGGAAACCACCCAAAAGCATTGACATACCCAGCACAAGCAGGACATTCCCTAGGATCGAACCGGTAATTGAAGCTTTTACCAACTCTAGTAATCCTTCACGGATAGCAACTATCGTGATGATCAGCTCAGCCGCGTTGCCCAGAGTCGCATTCAACAACCCGCCTATCCGTGGTCCGGTGAAGGCAGCCAGGGTTTCCGTCGCTTCGCCAATAAAACCTGCCATAGGGACCATCGCCAATGCCGAAAATATGAACACCCAAATATCGCCCCAACCGATATACTTTGCCAGAGCAGCAAGCGGTATGGCGACTAACAGGATATAAATTGGTTTCCTTGAGATTATAGACAGGATTTTCATAATTGAGATATTTAAAAATACTACATCCTGGAGGGCAGTTTCCGGATAGCGGATTGTGACTCAGATACGCAGTCGTAACAAGCACGATTTTAACCGATTTTTACCGCTTAGGGTAAAGAAGATTGAAAAATTGAACTTGCGCTTGGTATAATTACTAAAAGCATAGAAAACGTTTCACTAATCTTATCCTGTCTATCTACATTTTGGGACATAAACCTGCAAGTAAACACCAATGCTTATGTCTGAACCGATTTTATTAAATAACCGATATCTCCTTGAAGAGCGGATTGGATCCGGTGGGATGGCGATGGTTTTTCGCGCCCAGGATCAGATGTTGGAAAGAACTGTTGCGGTTAAAACCCTTCGCAAGGATTTCTCAGACGATCCTGAATTTCGCGAACGCTTCCGTCAGGAAGCCAAATCAGCAGCCAATCTCTCTCATCCTAATATTGTCACCGTCCATGACTTCGGGTTGGATTCCGGTCGGCTTTTTATTGTCATGGAAAATGTACCCGGCAGCGACCTTAAGAGCTTACTCAGAAAGCGCGGACGCTTCAACGTCGAAGAAGCAATTAACCTGATGTCTCAGGCTTGTGCAGGAATTGGATATGCCCATCGAGCTGGAGTCATCCATTGCGATGTAAAACCACAAAATATATTAGTAACACCAGATAAGAGATTGAAGGTAGTTGATTTTGGTATCGCACGTGCCCTATCGACGATCACGCCGGATGAGCATGTTGAAGTTGTGTGGGGATCCCCCAACTATTTTTCACCGGAGCAAGCATTAGGAAGTGCGCCTTCACCCGCTTCCGATGTTTATTCACTAGGTGTGGTGATGTATGAAATCCTGGCTGGTCAATTACCTTTCAAAGCTGACACATCGCAGGAATTAGCCCGCCTGCACCGTGAAGCACTTCCGCCCCCGCTCCGAAAATTCAACCCGAATATTCCAAACTCACTCGAAGACATTGTCCTAATAGCTCTTTCAAAGGATCCAACCGTCCGCTACCACACGGCAGGTCAATTGGGTCGCGAGCTGGTTTCCTTCAACCAACAATCACATAAGCAAGATGTTACCCCCTTGTCCCAGTTAGGAGGAACGGAGCCATATCCACCAACAGGAATGACTTCATATCAAACCGTTTCAGTTACTAATCAAAGCTATGATAGCGCGGTCACTTCATCGAAACACGAACAGCATCTCCGCCAACCGGCCTCCCTGCCTGACGACGCTCAAATACAATTGGATAATCTACTGAATTTTGATTGGACTATCTGGATTCTGGGGCTTTTAGTTTTAATTGCCCTAGGAGGTTTAATACCCTTTTGGTTATGGGTTTACTATTCACTGAATCCCCCATTAGGAGGTTAACTATCACCCAATTTCTTGCCTTAACAACATCATGCCCTCGGAGGTTGATAACGGCTTATAAAAAAATCACGGCTCAGGCCGCGATTTTAGTCCAATCAAAAAACTTAACACTAAATTTAATCAGCTAATCGGTCTTCACCAACGTTCGAATACATTTGGCGCATAATACTTTACGTACTTTGCGATTGCCTTCCATGATTGTAACAGTCTGCAAATTAGCGCGAAAAGTCCGCGGGGTTGCCTTTTTAGACCACGGGCGATTTCGACCGAAACGGGTAATTTTTCCACAATGTGCACATTTGGCCATCTTTCTATCCTTTCCGACTTGACCAACACCCACCCAGTATTTATACAATGAGTGATGTAATCAAACGTATAATTAGTTTCTGGTAGTGATTAATGATATCCTATAGATAAATGATAGCCCGACAATATTACCACAAACCAGAAAGCTTATCAAGAATTTTTCGCCAAAAAACCTAATCCAAACATAAATCCTCGAGGAACCAAATGACTGATGAAACAACCCCCCTTGGCAGTATACAAGTCACACCGAGCGCCATTGCCAGTATTGCTTATCAAGCTGCGCTCCAATCCTATGGTGTTGTGGGTCTAACCTCAAAAAATATAGTCGGTGGTCTGGCACAGGTCATTGTAAAAGACCCCACCTATGGCGTTGAAGTCCATTACGACGGACTGAGTATAGATATTGATATATACGTCATCATCGAATACGGCACCAGGATTAAATCAGTAGCCAACAGCGTCTGCAATACAGTGAGATACCACGTCGAAAAAGCGTTGGGGATGCCAATAAACGAGATCAATGTCCACGTCCAAGGTCTGCGGGTCAGCGATCTGGATTGATTTGCTTATTCTCAAATGGACACTTTATTGATGAAGGAGTTAGTTTAATGACCTCGGATTCCCAGGTATCTCAACGCCGCGAGTATATTCTCTCCCGACCGATAGATGGTCAGGGTTATAAACGGTTAATCGAAGCAAGTCTTACCTGGCTACGCACAAACCAGGAAGTCGTGAATGCATTGAATGTGTTTCCGGTCCCCGATGGAGATACCGGAACGAATATGGTGCTCACCATGCAGTCAGCATACGACGAGATTGCCGACTCACCTGAACGGAATTTTGGCAAGACAGCAAGCTTAGTAGCTCATGGGGCTTTAATGGGGGCACGAGGCAATTCTGGTGTCATCCTCTCACAAATCTGGCGCGGGTTTGCGAAAACTGTTGAAGAATTGGAAATACTGGATGGAAAGTCATTCGCACAAGGTCTGGCACTGGCACGTGATACCGCATATAAAGGAGTTGTGCGACCAGTGGAAGGTACAATCCTGACCGTTGCAAAAGATATAGCTTCAGCAGCCGAAGCCGCATTAACCGAAACCGAGGATCCAATTACAATTTTAGAAATAGTCGTCAATGCGGCGGATGAATCTGTCGAACGCACACCTGAGCTGCTGGATGTTCTAAAAGAAGCAGGCGTTGTGGATGCCGGTGGTAAGGGATTGTATTACATTCTGGAGGGAATGCTGCGCTATATAGATGGACTACCATTGGACAAATCATTAACAGCCGTAGTCCCTCTTTCCGACCTGGTCTTTGACGATGCTCTGGAATCCGTCGAACCAGGACAAGATTGGGAAGTGATTGTCGACTTTCGTCCTATTGAGCCATTAGACATTGCCACCTTCTACGAAGAACTGGAGCAAATGGGCACTTCAATTCAGTTCGGAGAAGGGGATGGGATTTATAGACTACATATCCATGTCCCCGATGATAATTACTACATCCCGGAAGATTATATAAAGACCATTGGAACGGTCACTAAAGTAGCGAAAGAGAACTTACTGGATCAAATGGATTCACAAGCTCCGGGTTGTGTAGATGGCGATCTTACTATAGAACCGTTGGAAGCCGGAAATATAGGCGTAGTAGCAATTACACCGGGCGCCGGGTTCGCGAAAATTTTCGCCAGCATGGGAGCTGCGGCGATCGTTGAGGGCGGACAGACGATGAATCCCAGTACAGAAGAAATCATCCAAGCTTTTGAAAAATTGCCAACCGACAAAATCATTATCTTGCCCAACAATAAGAACATTTTCATGGCTGCAAAAAGTGCCGCAGAACTGACGGTGAAACAGGCCGCCGTCATACCCAGCCGGACAGTTCCACAAGGTTTGTGCGCCATGATGAGCTTACTCCCCGATGGAGATTTTAAATCGGTTGTAACCGAAATGACTGCCGCTATTGAAGAGGTGGAGACTGGAGAGATCACCATCGCTACCCGCAGTGTTGAATTAAACGGCGTGGAAGTACAAGAGGGTCGCATAATTACCCTTTTAAACGGAAAACTGGTGGCTTCATCTGACACTGTTGAGGACGCCTGTTTGGAGCTACTAAAGAGCGCACATGCTGATCACTTTGAAATCATAACTTTATACTACGGGGAGAATATCCCCAGCAAGGAAGCCTACCGAATAGAAGACGTGATACGTTCCGTCTATCCTGAACAAGAAATTGAAATACATGCGGGCTGCCAACCTCATTATCACTTCATTATTTCGATTGAATGAGGAGTAAAAATAGTCTCGAATGTACTTCTTTCAGCTATTTTTGAAACGCAAAGGTCTTCTGATGAAAATTGCAATTGTTACTGACAGCACAGCTGACATCCCCGTAGAAATCGTAAAACGTAATAATGTTCATGTCGTACCTAATAGGGTGATCATTGACGGGAAGGATTATGCTGACGGAATTGATATTACTCGCCAGGAATTCTACGAGCGCTTACCGCTCATGGAATCACCTCCGACAACCTCGACAGCATCTTCTGGAACATATCAAAAATTATTCATAAAACTCTTTGACGAGGGAATCCAGCATATCATATCAATTCACGTCTCCAAATATTTCAGCGGTGTCTTCAACGCAGCAAGTACCGGGGCTCAATCATTTAGTGACCGCATGCATGTAATAGACAGCGAGCAAGTTACACTAGGACTTGGATATCAAGTCATCGCGGCAGCAGAAGCAGCCATGCGCGGCGCCTCGCTGGAAGCCGTCCTCGAACTAATAAACAACGTGCGCCACAGGGTGCACGTTATCGCCATGCTGGATACGTTAGAGTATTTACACAAGAGTGGACGTATTTCGTGGGCCCGTGCCCGTATAGGCAGCATGCTGCGCGTAAAACCATTCATCGACGTGATAGGCGGGCATGCCAAGCGCATTGGTGACGTTCGTACACGCCGCAGAGGCATCGAGCGCTTGATGCGCATTCTGAACAATCTAGGTGAATTAGAGCAATTAGCCGTGCTACATACCAACGCCGAAGCTGATGCATATCACTTTTTACAAGAATACCAAGGAAAATTAGACACCGAAGCCATGGTGATCTATGTTACGACCGCCATAGGAACCCATGTCGGACCAAATGGGGTGGGCTTCGTCGCGTTGCAAAAATAAAACTGGTAGAATAATCCGAATGAAACCGTCCCTTAATAAATTATACAATTTTTTCAAGCTCGAATCTGAACGCGGTTATGATGACCACGCTGTTTTGGGGGGCTTGCGCATGATGCTGGAACACTGGGAGGCTGAGGCGAGAGCGGATGGTCTGAATGAGGATTTGATTCAGGCAGTAGCAGCACGCATACAAGATTACTCCCGGTTTTCTCCAAAATCGCGCGCCGAATCGTTAGAAGGTCTGTGGCGTCGTATTGACCGTAGCGAGGAGATTGCGCCAATCACATTCAGGACTTTCGAAGCAGAGATGCCTGAACCTTCAGATTCTACAGGGGTGGTTGTTGAATCCAGCAAACGACGCCATACCACCAGCCCGCAGGTGCCCAAAGTAACACCCGAGATTAGCGCTGATCAAGGTTCACAGGAATCCCAAACCGAACAAGATACCGCGCCCATCATCGCGATTGAAAAACAACCCGAGATCAAGGAGCCAGCAGCACTGGATGCACCAATTTCTGTCCTGCCTGGCATAGGTCCCCACCATTCTGAAACCCTGGCTCGTCTAAACATTAATGTGCTGCGCGATATGCTGTATTACTTTCCCCGCCGCTATGATGATTACTCAAAATTAAAACCCATCAACCACTTGAAGTACGGCGACGAGTTAACTGTAATCGCAACAGTTCAGAGTGTACGAACACGAAATCTGCGCGGCCGAAAAAAGCAGCTCATCGAAGTGATCGTGAGTGACGGCAGCGGCGCACTTCGAGTCAACTGGTTTAATCAACCCTGGATCACAAAGCGCTTAAAAGAAGGTTCCAATATCGTGCTGGCGGGCAATATAGACCAGTACATGGGGCGGCTAATTATGAACAACCCTGAATGGGAGCCCCTTGAACAACAGCACCTAAACACTAACCGGATCGTACCGGTTTATCCCTTAACCGCCGGAATCACGCAACGCTGGTTAAGACGTTCATTGAATCAGGTTGTGACGTATTGGGCGCCTCGTGTCCAGGATCCGCTGCCACAAGGGATACGCAGTTCTGGGAAATTGCTTGATCTGACGAACGCGTTGATGCAAATCCATTTCCCAGACACCTGGGATGATCTAGAAAGAGCCCGCTATCGACTGGCATTTGATGAAATCTTCCTTCTGCAGTTGGGCGTTTTGCGCCAGAAACGTGCCTGGCAGGAACGCAGTGGGCGTGTTTTCGAAACAAGCATTGAGTGGGTTAACGAACAAACTTCGCGCCTGCCGTTTTCATTAACAGATGCCCAGCAGCGAGTTTTTCAGGATATTCGGAAGGACCTGAATTCTGGTCATCCGATGAACAGACTGCTGCAAGGTGACGTGGGCTCTGGTAAAACGGTGATTGCGGCGCTGGCAATTTCTGCAGTCACCCATCAGAGCGCCCAAGCAGCAATAATGGCGCCAACAAGCATCCTGGCTGAACAGCATTACGGCAACCTGTTAAATTTACTAACAAAGAGGGGCAATTCACAGGAAATAACACCGGCGATTTTACAAGCCGACCAGGTTCGCTTGATGTTGGGGGCAACACCCGACCCCGAGAAGCACGAAATACGGGCTGGATTAGCCGAAGGGAGAATCAAATTAGTCATCGGCACCCACGCCCTGATTGAAGAACCGGTCAACTTTAATGACTTGCAGCTCGTCATCGTGGATGAGCAACACAAATTCGGGGTTGAGCAGCGCGCTGCCTTGCGCTCAAAAGGCAGCAACCCTCACCTCATGGTAATGACCGCCACCCCTATCCCGCGCTCTCTTGCCCTTACCGTATACGGGGACTTGGACATTTCGGTGATGGATGAAATGCCGCCTGGTCGCCCCGAGGTCAGCACCTATGTGATTACACCTCAGGAACGTGAGCGGGCTTATTCATTGATACGGGCGCAAATCCAACAAAATCACCAAGCTTTTATTATTTACCCCCTGGTAGAAGTAAGCGAAAAGAGCGCCGCCAAGGCTGCTGTCGAAGAACATGCCCGACTACAAGAAGAAATATTCCAGGAATATAATCTCGGCTTACTGCACGGACGTTTAAAACAAGAAGAAAAAGAAACAATTATGGCTGATTTTCGTGATGGGAAATATCACATTCTTGTCTCCACTACCGTGGTTGAGGTAGGGGTCGACATTCCAAATGCCACTGTTATGCTCATTGAAGACGCGCACCGTTTTGGGTTAGCCCAATTACACCAACTTCGCGGACGGGTAGGACGGGGCTCGGACAAAGCATACTGCCTGCTGATCCCCGAAAATGAGAACGCAGTTGAAAATGAGCGTCTGCAGGTAATGACCGATACTAACGACGGATTCATCCTGGCAGAGCGCGACCTCGAGCAGCGTGGTCCCGGTCAATTCCTGGGAACACGCCAATCCGGATATTCTGAATTAAAACTTGCTAATTTGAGCGATGTGAAATTGATCTCAAATGCACGCCGTAATGCCAAGGCATTGTTTGAAAAGGATCCTAATCTGACCCAACCCGAAAACCAGCTCTTAGCCGAAGCCTTTGCTCAAGCCTGGAGCAGCGGAAAGGGAGACATCAGCTAATCACTGAATTTATTTTATATAGAATATTACCCTACTAATATTAGAGAAGATATCGTAAAATTACATTATGGTACGTGCACTTTTTCCAGGGACTTTTGATCCAATCCATTTCGGTCACATCGACATTGCAAATCGAGCGAGCCGTTTGTTTGATGAAGTCGTGGTCGCCGTCTATGATAAACCCTTGAAATCGCTGGTTTTTTCACCCGAAGCTCGTATTGAACTTGCGCGACAATCTTTTAACGACCGATCTAAGATCAAAGTAATGGGTTACAGCGGATTAACAGTGGAGTTTTGTAAGGAGATTGATGCGCAAGTAATTGTACGCGGCCTGCGGGTGTTTTCAGATTTCGAATATGAATTCCGCATGGCATTAGCCAACCACCGCTTAAATCCAGATATTGAATCGATATCCCTTATTACTGCCGAGGAACACACTTTCCTATCCTCTTCTACCGTCCGTGAAATCGCCTCCTTAGGTGGGGATGTCTCCAGCATGGTCCCACCGAATGTGGAGAGCGCACTCACTGCCCGATTTTTGGAATTGGGTGAAGGGCAGCAGTTGGTGCCAGTTACTTCAATGCGAGACTAATAGATCTCCTATTTACAAAAAGCGGTTTTTATGCAACCCAATATTCAACCTTATGAATTCGATTTACATATTACGGGAACCTTATTCTAAGCGATAAGGGGAGGGACAAAATGGATATACTGCATCTCGTCGACCGTCTTGAAGATCTCCTCAACCAGAGCCGCCCCCTGTGGTTCACACACAATGTAATTGTGGATGAAGATCGAATGTTGGATATTATCGATCAAATGCGGGTGGCGATTCCTGATGAAGTCAAGAAGGCTCAGCAATTCCTTGCACAGCGGGATCGGATTCTGGCTCAAGCCCAGGAAGAGGCAAACCGCACCTTAGCAATCGCCCGCGAAAAAAGTGAACAGTTGGTCGAGCGAGATGCTATAGTGCAGGCAGCCCAAGCGCGCGCGGACCAAATCATCTCTCAGGCTCATGGTGAAATAGAAAATACTAATCAGGAAGCCGACAATTATGTAATTGAAACCCTTACAAAGCTTGAAATGGAGTTGGACCGCTATCTCAACCAGGTCAGGAACGGGATTCATACCCTCCAAAAAGAGAAGCACCCACAAGAATGATCACCACCCACAGCCCTCCAGATGAGGAGGGCTTTCTTAATTAATGGGAAAACCAAAAAGTATTTCCAGAACCATAGAATACCAAAGTCCATGGGTTAACCTATACGTTGACAAGGTGTCCTTTCCAAACGGACGAATTATCGAACGCCATCATTTGCTTGACTTTGAACTCCCATCTGTTGCAGCAGTAGTTGACGACCCGGGCGGACGTATTCTATTCGTTAGAATCCCACGCTACACAACAGGAAATTCTGAGTGGGAAATACCGGCTGGTAATATGGAAAAAGGTGAATCTGTATTTGCGGCAGCTAAGCGAGAGGTTTTAGAAGAAAGCGGATACCTTTCACAGGATTTCGTGCTCCTTTACACTTATTATCCCATGAACGGCATCTCCAACAAAGTTTTTCATATCGTTCGCGGTAAAGCAACTCAGCAAATCAAGGCACCCGACTCATCCGAAGTACAAACAATCCGTTGGTTCACGACCGCTCAAATTCGAGACATGATAAACCATCGGGAAATCAGTGATGGATTTACACTGACAGCCTTACTGCTGTGTCGTTTTTAAATGCTTATATCTTTCCAATTAGGTGAGATGTCATTAGTGAGTGATCCAAACCGCAATAAGTGTTTTCCTGTGAGAAAGAATCAGAGTAAGTATCTAATTTACCTTTCTTTGACATATCCAACCACGCAAGGTATAATCAAGTTTCGCGGGTGAGCATTCCTGGATTCATGCATATGCTTGCCAAATAGTAAGGAGCGAGAAAATAAACTCGCCTGTTAACATATAAACCACTCGTTTGGTGGATGTAAAATTTATTGATCGGAGAAAAGAGAAATGGAAACAAACGCCGTAGCAACCACGGAAAACACAGAGATTCATGACCTTTCTGACGTAGAACGCAAGATGCGTTTTACCGGTACGGTGATGAAAACCAGCCTGGCTGGCGCCTTGGTAGACATTGGTGTCGAGATTCCTGGTGTGGTGCATATATCACAACTAAAAGAAGAGCCCGTAAACCGGGTCGAAGATGTCGTCCAGGCGGGTCAAGAAGTCGAGGTTTGGGTGAAACGTGTAATCCCAAAGAAAAAGCGCTTAGAATTGACCATGATCGAGCCTCTCAACCTAGAATGGCGTGAGATCAAGCAAGATATGGTCCTCAAAGGCAAAGTTGTACGCTTGGAGAAATTTGGTGCTTTTATCGATATTGGTGCTGAACGTCCCGGTTTAGTACACATCAGCGAGATTACTCATGACTATATCGGCAAACCCGACGATGTGATCAAAGAGGGAGAAGAAGTAGAAGTCATGGTGTTAAACGTCAACCGCCAAAAGAAACAGATAAAATTGAGCATGAAAACTCT